>DAOWME010000123.1 GCA_030643245.1 Deltaproteobacteria bacterium | reverse complement strand
CGGAACTTTATGCACTATTTCTTTATTGTCATTCCCGCGAAGGCGGGAATCCAGAATTGAAAAAGTGTAAACTGGCAAATGAAGGATGCCCCCCCCTAATATTCCAACTCACATTTCAGGTCTCTGGTCATCAATTCATGCACTACTTCGCCGGCCGGCTTATCTTCGTATAGCAGACTATATATCTGTTCAGTGATGGGCATCTCAACATGGAGTTTCCTGGCGATGTGATATACTGCATTGGTGGTTTTCAAGCCCTCGGCCACCATCTTCATCTCTTCCAGGATCCCTTTTAATTTCATCCCTTTTCCCAACCGCAGACCCACTGACCTGTTTCTGCTGAGGTCTCCGGTACATGTGAGGACGAGATCTCCCAGGCCGGCAAGGCCTGAAAGTGTCAGGGGGTTTGCCCCCATTTGAACGCCCAGGCGGGTGATTTCGGCCAGCCCGCGGGTGATCAGGGCGGCCCTGGTATTATGACCCAGGCCCAATCCGTCGGATACGCCGGCGGCAATGGCGATAACGTTCTTGAGCGCTCCCCCCAGCTCCACTCCTGTAACATCCGAGCTTGTGTAGACCCTGAAGTAAGGGGTTGCAAAGGTCCTCTGGACAGCTTCGGCTGCCTCGATGTTTTCCGAGGCAACAGACACGGCTGTGGGGGTTTTCTTGATGACTTCTCTGGCAAAACTAGGGCCCGACAGGTAGACCAGGTTTTTGTGCATTTTGGCGGGCAGGAGATCTTTCAATACGAGGGACATGGGCATCAGGGTATCGGTCTCAATGCCCTTTGAGGCGCTGACTATGACGGACTTATCCGACAGGTGGGGCAGGGTTTGGGAGATAACGGTTCTTACCACGTGAGAAGGCGTAACTGAAACGAGCACCTCTTTATCAACGCAGGCCTCGGCAATAGACGTGGTCGGATTAATATTCCCGGGCAGTTTGAATCCCGGGAGATAAACCGTATTTTCAGCTTTTTCTTTTATTGTCTCGCATAGGTCCGGTTCAAATACCCATAGGGTAACATGATAGCCCTTTTCGGCCAGAAGGTTTGCCAGGGTGGTACCCCAGCTCCCCGCTCCTATAACCCCTATCTTTCTATTCATCGGTTCCTTTTTTCCAATCTCTTTCTTATGCTATCGATCCTTATCTGGACCACTTTTTTGTCTCCATAATGGTCAAGGATTTTCTCATAGGCATCGAGTGCCTTGGGGAGCTTTTCCATTTCCTCCAGACAACTGGCAATCCCAAACTGTGCGTGGATCGAAGCCTTGTCTTTGGGAAACCTCCTGATCACCTCTCTGTAGGATTCAACGGCTTCCTCCAGTCGCCCTTCCAGGTAATTACAAGTGGCGATCTGAGAATAGACGTCACTGGCCAGTTTTGTGCGGGGAAAATTTTCCAGGAGAATACCGTACTCCACCCTGGCCTGTCTGAAGTCGTTAATGTGGAAGTAGCATTGGGCAATCTGATAATGAAATCCATCTGCATCCTCTCTCCCGGGATGGTTATCGAGGATCTTCTGGTATTCTACGACAGCTTTCTTGAAATCCATCAATGTCATGTGGATTTCTGCAACATGATTTTGGGCGGTAACGCAAAATCCGGAATCGGGGTGGGAAGAGATCAATCTCTGGAAGGCTTCAAGGGCGCTCTTGTAATCGTTGAGAAAAAGATAATAGGTGATCCCCTGTTCGAAAAGTGCGTTACCTGCGAGGGGGCTCTCAGGATATTTGATCTCTATCTTTTGGTATTCCTTACATGCCTCAAGGTATGTTCCTTCATCCCTCAATCTTTCGGCACGCGAAAGGTGACGTTGAGCAGGTTTATTTGTGCAGCTGTCAGCTACCACAAGGGGGATGATCACCAGTCCCAAAACCGTCCACATGCGCCTGAGAAATTTACATTCAGCCGTTGTCTTGCTCATTCTCCACTACCTTGGCTATCCTTGCGACCTTCTCTTCCATTCCCAAATCAATCAACTTGACCCCCTGGGTGTTTCTTCCTCTCATGGGAAGATCCCTGGCCCGAATTCTGATTATTTTTCCCTGGACCGTGATCAACATGAGATCATCATCATCGGTTACCTGTCTTATGCCGATAACATGTCCGTTCTTTTGGGTAGTTTTTAAAGTAATGACCCCCCACCCCCCCCCTCTTTGCGCTCTGTACTCCGACCCTTTTGTCCTTTTACCGATACCGTTTTCCGTGACCACAAGGATGGTCGTGTCATCATCTATGATCTCCATGCCGATGAGTTCATCGTCTTTGTCGAGGTTGATGCCTTTAACTCCCCTGGTTGTTCTTCCAGTGCCCCTAACCTGATTCTCTTCGAACCTTATGGCCTTTCCCGACTTGGTGCCAAGGAAGATATGCTGATCCCCGTCTGTGAGCCTGACAGAGATCAGGGCGTCTGACTCATCAATACTAATGGCAACTATGCCGCTTGCGCGGGGATGACTATAGGCGGTGAGACGTGTCTTCTTTATGATCCCGTTTCTTGTCGCCATGGTGACGTATTTTTCGTCTAAAAACTCCCGTACGGGGAGGATCGCAGAGATATTTTCATCGGAAGTGAGGCTCAATAGGTTCACAATAGCCTTTCCCCTGGATATTCGACCGGCTTGAGGGATCTCATAGACCCTGAGCCAAAAGACCTTACCCTTGTCCGTAAAGAAGAGTATATGTTCTCGGGTAGAGGCGACGAAGAGGTGTTCCACAAAATCCGAACTGTTCGGGGTTGTCCCCATCTTTCCTTTACCGCCACGGGCCTGACTTCTGTATAGGCTTATGGAGTTTCTCTTTATGTATCCACTGTGGGTAATGGTTATCACCATGTCCTCTTCAACGATCATGTCCTCGAGAGCAATCTCGGCATTCTCTTCTAATATCTCGGTTCTCCTCTCATCACCATAGAGCTTCTTTTGGGCCTCCAACTCTTCCACAATGATGTTCAAGACAAGCAGTTCACTTGCCAGGATCTCTCTGTATTCTTCTATGAGTTTCTTTATCTCCGTGTACTCTTTGGTGATCTTGTCCTGTTCAAGTGCGGTCAGTCTCTGGAGTTTCATGTCCAGGATTGCCTGGGCCTGTAATTCAGAGAGGGAAAATTTACTCATAAGGCGTTCTTTGGCTACTTTTGGGTTTTCCGAGGCCTTGATAAGGTTTATGATTTCATCGAGATTTTCCAGGGCAACCCTTAACCCCTCAAGGATATGGGCCCTGCTCTCAGCCTTCCTCAAGTCGAAGGCTGTCCTTCTTATGATGATCTCTTTTCTGTGGTTTAAGAAATTAGAGAGGACAGCCTTCAAGTTGAGAAGCTTCGGCTGTCCCCCGACAATGGCCAACATTATTATCCCAAAGCTCACCTGCATCTGGGTATGTTGGTAGAGCTGGTTGAGGATAACCTTTGCCGTTTCATCCCTCTTCAGTTCGATGACGACCCTTATCCCTTCTCTGTCCGACTCGTCTCTAAGCTCTGAGATCCCCTCTATCTTCTTCTGTCTTGACAAGGCGGCTATTGTTTCCAGCAGTTTTGCCTTGTTTGTCTGGTAGGGAAGTTCTGAAATGACTATGCTTTCTTTATTGCTCGCTTTGTTCTTTTCCACATTCGCCCTGGCTCTCAGACGTATTATTCCCCTTCCGGTCTCATAAGCAGACTTGATACCGGTTTTACCACAGATGAATCCGGCAGTGGGAAAATCCGGGCCCGGTATCAGTTCCATCAACTCATCGATAGTGATATCCGGGTTGTCTACCATTGCAATGATTCCGTCCAGAACCTCTACCAGGTTATGAGGCGGTATGTTTGTGGCCATTCCCACGGCAATCCCCGAAGAACCGTTAATCAAGAGAGCCGGGAGCTTGGCCGGCAAGACTGTGGGCTCCATGGAGGAATTGTCATAAGTAGGGACGAAATCCACTGTCTCTTTCTCGATGTCTGCCAGAAGCTCAGAGGCTAATCGCGCCATGCGTATCTCTGTATATCTCATGGCTGCAGCGGGGTCTCCGTCGATGGAACCGAAGTTTCCCTGGCCATCGATAAGAAGATAGCGCATGGAAAAATCCTGGGCCATACGAACTATGGTATCGTAAACGGCTGCGTCGCCATGGGGATGATACTTGCCGATAACATCACCGACGAGCCGGGCGGATTTCTTGTAGGGCTTATTCCAATCGTTGCCCATGTCTTTCATAGCATAGAGGATCCTGCGGTGGACGGGTTTTAATCCGTCCCTGACATCGGGTAAGGCCCTGCCCACGATGACACTCATGGCATAATCCATATAGGATTGTTTCATCTCATCTTCTATGCTGACAGGTATCTTCCGTTCTTTTAAATACATATGCTCCTCAGGCGTTCTTGGTGTAACTTCTCAACCCCCGCCTTGTATGCTCATATATCGAGATTCTTGACGTATAGGGCATGGTTATAGATGAATTCCCTTCTGGGTTCAACCTGGTCTCCCATCAAGACAGTGAAGATAGCGTCTGCCTCGACCGCATCTTCTACCCTCACCTGGAGTAATGTCCTGGCCTCCGGGTTCATCGTGGTCTCCCAGAGCTGATCCGGATTCATCTCTCCCAACCCTTTGTATCTCTGTATATCATGGCCTTTCTTTGCGACTGAAAGGATATGTTCAAATACCTCTTCCAGGGTGTTTACGTCAAACCTGTTACCGTTATCTTCAACTACGAGAGGTGGCTTGCCCGTGATTTCGAAGCCTTTCGACAGTTTTCGCAATTCTTCAAACTCTGGAGAATTGAGGAGATCAAAATCGATAACTGTCTTCCGGGGAGACCCGTTGCCCCATGAGGTGCATTGAACTTCAAAACAGTTATGCTCCATATCCTCTGAGATTTCAAATTCAATCTCCGGAATTTGCTTCTGTAATGCGCTCACACTGCTTCGAACCTCGCACATAATGCTGGTGAGTTTTCCTCTATCCTTCAGGGTTTCTTTCGTAAAATAACCATGCTGAGTAAGGGCATTGATTATGTTCTTATCTTTTCCTTTCTTTTCGACTTTCTCAAGGATCTTTTTATACCCGAGCACCTTCCTCATCAGATTCGTCAGGCGAACACCGGAGATGGGGGATTGAGCCTCACTGGTAACCAGTCTTACGTTCTCCACTCCGGACTCCAACAGATAATTCTCCATGGAGATTTCGTCTTTGATATATTTCTGTTGCTTACCTTTCTTAACCTTGAACAGGGGAGGCTGAGCGATATAGAGATTCCCCTTTTCTATAAGATCAGGCATCTGGCGATAAAAGAAAGTCAAGAGCAAGGTTCGAATATGAGAACCATCGACGTCAGCGTCGGTCATGATTATAATGCTGTGGTAACGAAGTTTTGCCGGGTCATAATCGAGATTGCTTATCCCTGCACCCAGCGCTGTGATCAGTGTCTTTATTTCCTGGCTTTGTAACATCTTGTCAAATCTGGACTTTTCAACATTCAATATCTTTCCCCTCAGGGGTAGTATGGCCTGGTTTCTCCGATCCCTTCCCTGTTTTGCAGATCCCCCGGCAGACTCACCCTCTACCAGATAGATTTCGCTTCTGGCAGGGTCCTTTTCTTGACAATCAGCCAATTTGCCCGGCAGTGAGCTGACTTCAAGGGCATTTTTTCGTCTGACCAGGTCTTTGGCCCTTTTTGCCGCGTCTCTGGCCCTGGCCGCATCGATGGCTTTTGACAGGATTTTCTTGGCAATACTGGGGTTTTCTTCCAGATAGATGCCCAACCTTTCATTGAGGAAACCCTCTACCAGTCCCCTTACCTCGCTATTACCCAGTTTGGTCTTGGTCTGTCCCTCAAATTGGGGGAAAGGGACCTTAACACTCAAGACCGCCGTCAACCCTTCTCTGATGTCCTCACCGGAGAGACTCTCCTTGAAATTCTTGGCCATTTGGCTGTTGACTGCGTATGAATTGACTGTGCGGGTGAGGGCCGACTTGAATCCGCTCAGGTGGGTCCCACCTTCAGATGTGTTGATCGTATTGACAAAGGAGAAAATGCTTTCACTGTAGCCGATGTTGAATTGGAGCGCGATTTCTATGTCAACCCCTTCCCTCTTCCCTTCAAAATATATGGGTTTGGGATGGATGACGCCCTTGTTCCTGTTTAGGTGTTCAACGAAGGAAGCGATACCACCTTCGTAATGAAACTCATGTTTCTTCTCGAACCTTTCGTCTTTGATGGTAATCCGCACCCCTTTGTTCAAGAAAGAGAGCTCACGGAATCTCTGGGAAAGGGTGTCAAAACTAAAATCCGTATCTTCAAAGATTTCATAATCAGGTTTGAAGGTGATCTTAGTTCCCCTTCGTCCGGTTTCACCTGTAACCTCTAGTGATGTCTTAGGCTCACCCCTTTCGTAAATCTGGTGGTAAACTCTGCCATCCCTTCTGATTTCCAACTCCAGATGCTCTGACAGGGCATTTACCACGGATATCCCAACCCCGTGTAACCCCCCGGACACGCTGTAGGTCTCGTTGTCAAATTTCCCCCCGGCGTGAAGTGTGGTCATTACCACCTCTACAGCAGGCTTCCCTTCAGATTTATGCAGGTCGACAGGTATCCCTCTCCCGTTATCTTCAATGGTAATGCTGTTGTCTATGTGTATGACGGTGTCTATTTTGTCGCAATAACCAGCCAACGCTTCATCGATACTGTTGTCAACCGCTTCATATACCAGGTGGTGAAGCCCCCTGCCCTCTGTTGACCCGATGTACATTGCAGGTCTTTTCCTTACTGCTTCAAGCCCTTCCAATACCTTAATCTTGTCTGCATTATAGGCACTGCTCATTTTTAACCTACCCTGATCGGTTAGAATTTTAACTTCATACCTCGATTTCTTGAGAAGTAAAACTTTTTTCAACCCGTGCAGTTACACAAACCTAATGTCTTGAAGTGTCTCTGATGTTTCAGTTAACAGAATTGCGTTAAGTGTCGGCAAACGGTAAACTTGCCCAACTGCACAGGTCGAATTTTCTTATAATATACAAGATAATGTAGTAGAAGTCAATGAAAATACTATATATAGTATGAACCTTACGAATATGGACTCAGTGCTGTGCCAGTATCTCCACGATCCTATCTAAAGTGTCGTGTCATGTATCAAGTGTTTGATGTGAAAGAAAGTAGAACACCACCAATGTCATTCCCGCGAAGGCGGGAATCCATAGCTACCGCCCAATCTCCTGGATTCCCACCTTCGCAGCGATTTTATCGGGCTAAAAAATTTTTGACAATTTGGCCTTTTAACATCAAAAATTCGACCTGTGCAGTTACTCAACCCTGGTATCTTGAAGTGTCTCTGATGAATAAGTGAACAGCATTGCGTTAAGCGCTGGCAAGCGGTAAACCTGACCAACTGCACAGGTCGCAAAAATTTGATCCTGTGTCAGCCTGTATAGCTAATAAAAACTATACCACATAATATATCCTTTGAAAAGAAAAGATCCCGGCAATCGGCGATTCCTCTTAACACTTCCTCGTCCCTTACTGTTTGGTGAATATAAGAAGGGTTCTCCTGTCATTTAGGTATGGTAGGGAAAACTCAACTGCGTTTACAAGACGTAACCTCAGGCGTACCAAGATCTCAGCATCGTCAGCCAATTGTCTTTTTCCGTATCTTCCCCTCATGGCTATCAGCAGCCCTTCTCTTTTTAGATAAGGCTTTCCAATAGACAAGAACCTTCCCAAACCTGAGAAAGCCCTTGAGATAATCACATCAAACGGCGAAGCAATTCGTCTATGTATATCTTTGTCTTCGGCCCTTCCGTGCACCGCCTCGATGTTGTACAGCCTTAGGAGCCGTATGATGTGTTTTTGAAAGTTTACTTTTTTTTGTGTGGAATCGAGTAAAGTGAGGTACAGAGACGGGCTGGCAATCTTCAAAGGTATACCAGGGAACCCCCCTCCTGAACCGACGTCCAATACGGAAGCGTCTTGGGGTATGTATTCTAATGGGAAAAGGGAATCCACAAAATGCTTAATCAGGATTTCCAAATCGTTGCGTATAGTGGTTATATTTATCTTGGCGCTCCATTTCCTAATCTCCGTCAGGTAGGTTTTAAATAAGTTAATCTGTTTGGTAGTCAGCGAGACGTTTGCCTTTTGGGCCCCGTTAAAAAGGACTTCATCAATGAATTCTTTCAATTTAGGCCTACCTTGTTAACCTTCAAAGGCATTTCTTAACGGATCTGTTTCAAAATATTTCGGCCTCGCCCCTAACGCAATTCTGTTGACTGAATCATCAGAGAAACTTCAACATATTGGGTTTGCGTAATTGCACAGGTTAAAAAAGTTTAGGAGATATACGGTGTAATGTCAACTGGTTTCCATGCAGAAATGGCTATTTTCCGCAATCTCTGCGTCAGACTCAGATTTTAACCCTCAAAATACCCACTGTATTCTTGCGGTTAAAATCTTCGTCTTCCTTGACCTTGCAAAAAATATCTCATTTCTGGATGGACACTAAATAGCTGGGCGCCAACTGAAATTTCTTTGACACACAGACACGCTTCGGCTATACTTCGTTGTCAAAAAATAATGTCATATATTTGGCATCCTTCATACATCGGTTTACATTTTTGAAATTATGGATGATTCAACGGTGGTTAAATTTTAACCCGTGCAGAACTCGCATCTAAGTGAGCATAAAGAAAGAACAGTCTAAAGCTG
>DAOWME010000167.1 GCA_030643245.1 Deltaproteobacteria bacterium | reverse complement strand
TCAGGCCATCTTTGCCCGATCTTCAAACACAAAATCCTCAAAATAGTTCGACTATTCCTGCGGTTTTGCGTTTTCAGATCGAACAAATCTAACCTAAATCTGAGCGCCAACTTGAGGAAGTTATTTCGTCCCCGTCCCTTAAAAGCATAATTCAAATGAGTTTCAAAATTTCTGATAGCATAATGAGAATTCGAAGACAGGCTCCCTTTTTGGCCGGGTTCATGATTCTCTAGCTCAACGCAAAGCAAATCCTTTATAAACAAACAATTTTTAGCATATCCTATTCAGTATTGTCAAGGAGATTTTTAAAGGGATCCTTCAAATACCCAACTCTCGAGCTATAACGATCTGTTGGATCTCCGAGGTACCTTCTGTAATTGTCAAAAGTCTCGCATCACGCCAATACCGTTGAACAGGGTATTCCATCGTGTATCCATACCCGCCGTGGATCTGCATCGCCTCACTGGTAACCCTTTGGGCGACCTCACTGGTATAGAGCTTTACCATTGAGGCCTCCTTCATACACTTTTTTCCCTGGTCAAACAACCACGAGGCCCTGTATGTTAACCACGTGGCCGCCTCAATCTCCACAGCCATCCTTGCCAATTTGAATTTTGTTGCTTGGAAGTCCTTTATGGGCTTGCCGAATTGAATACGTTCTCCGGCGTATTTAGTCGAGGCCTCAAAGGCTGCCTTCGCAACACCTAAACACCTTCCACCATACGAAATCCTTCCGCTCTTGAGTGAGGCCACCAGGTAGGAAAACCCCTTTCCTTCCTCTCCCACCAACTTCTCTTCAGAAACCCTGCAATTCTCGAAGAGCAACTCCGCCGTATCGGCCGACCGGTGCCCCACCTTCTTCAATTTCCTGGTAACGGAGAAACCCGGCGCGTCTCTATCTACGATGAAGATACTCACGCCACCGCTCGCCCCCTTGGCTTTATCTGTGTATGCAGCTACACAGATAAAGTCCGAGATACTCCCGTTAGTGATAAAAGTTTTCGTCCCATTTATCACATAATGGCCCCCATCCTTTACCGCTGTTGTCTGTATTGATGCTGCATCAGAACCGGCATTCGGCTCAGTAAGGCCGAAAGCGGATATCTTGTCACCTTTGATGGCTGGGACAAGATACTCTTGCTTCTGCTCCTCTGTCCCATGTTCAAGTATAATAGAGGTACCAAGACTGGCCTGAACCTGGAACCCGGAACTTATCCCGGAGCAGACCCGCCCAAGTTCTTCTAAAAAAATGTTTTCGGTGACCTTATCAGTCCCTGCAGCCCCATACTTCTCCGGATACCTAACGCACAAGAAACCGAGCTTGCCCGCTTTGGGGATTAACTCGACCGGATAGACTTCAGTTTCTTCCGCCTCTTCAACCAGTGGTCCTATCTCATTCTCAGCGAAACTCCTTATCGCTTCCCTAAATATCCTCTGCTCCTCGGTAAAATCAAAATCCATCCTTCTTCAATCTCCTTCCCAAGAGGCTGTTGAAAAAATAGCCAAGAAAAGGTCTCAAGGACTGTTTGTGAACGACATTGCTGATTCTTGTGAGAGGCGATCAAAATAAACATTCCTTGAGACCGGGATTCGGATTCTTCAAATACGTCCTAACCCGTACTGTTACCGTATACCATAACACAGGAAACCGAAGGATGACCCCCAAGGGTGTGCGCCAACCCTCTTTCCGCATTCTTTAACTGGCGTTTACCAGCCTTTCCCTGGAGTTGTTTATATATCTCATAAGACATCCTCAAACCACTGGCCCCAACAGGATGGCCGAAGCACTTTAGCCCGCCGTCTGTGTTGACCGGAAGCTCTCCGTCAAGGGCAAATGTGCCCGCATCAACATCCTCTTTCGCTTTCCCTTTAGGGCTGAAACCCAAATCCTCGTAAATAATGAGTTCCGTAATAGTGAAACAATCATGAACTACAGCAAGGTCTATCTCTTTACGAGGGTCCTTTATTCCTGCCTGCTCATAAGCCTGACGAGAAGCGTTCTTCGTAACGTCAAAGCCTGTCCAGTCAAAATGCGGCTGGAAATGGGGCATCATATTATTCTGAGATAATCCCATCCCCTTTATATAGATCGGATCATCTCTATACTTTTTGGCAAGCTCAGCCCTCGTTATAATCGCTACCGCTGCTCCGTCACTATTACCACAGCAATCAAATAAACCGAGAGGCCACGCAATTATCGGGGCCTTCAACGCCTGCTCGAGGGTTATCTCCCTCTGAAAATGGGCCTTTGGATGCATGCTCCCATTCTTGTGGTTTTTAACCGCAATTTTAGCCAAAGTCTCTTTCCCTTGCTCGGGGCTTAGACCATACTTATGAAAATACCTGGTGGCAACAAAGGCAAAACTACTGGGGGCGGTTCTTCGCATCTCCAGCGTAGGGTGCATCCCCCTTCCAACACCCAACCCAGGGAAGCCCGTATCCTTGAGCTTCTCAAATCCGACTGCAATGGCAATATCATACATGCCACATGCAACGGCAAAAGATGCATTTCTCAAGGCCTCATGCCCGGTAGCACACCAGTTTTCCACCCTTGTTATGGGAATCCCCTGGAATTTAAGGGGTTCCGCCAGGGCAAGCCCCCCCATTCCTATCCAGTGGGCGCTCACCGTTCCTAGCCAGGCCGCCTGAATGTCTTTCGGTTCGATGCCGGCGTCCTCATAGGCTTCATAAGCGGCCTCTATTATCATATCCTCTGGGCCCTTGTCCCAGTTTTCACCAAACTTGCAGCACCCCATGCCGATTATGGCAACCTTATCCCTAATACTTTCCATTCCGTCTCCTCCTTATCTTACCGGTCTGCACTTCCAAAAGTAGTTGTAGAACCCCCCTTCTCTATGAAACCTCCGGAAAGTCATCTCAACCGGCATCCCCACCTTGACTTCTTCCGGATTACAATCGGTCATCAGGCAATAGAGTCTTGCCCCTCCTTCCTCTGATTCGACGATTGTCTGAACGGTTGGTGGTTCCACACCACCCGCAAGACTATCCAGGGAATAAGTATATACCTTACCTTTCTTATCGGAAAGCCTCACCTCTTCATACTCATCCCGAGATTGACAGTTAAAGCACACCCTCTGAATAGGGAAAGAGACAAGTCCGCATTTCTTACATTTGCTGCCATGCCCCCTCAATGACCAGTTCTGTGTCCTCCACATTACCGACGCCGAGGGGAAGAGCTTTATGAACTCTTGCGGCAAAGGCACAAGGTCCCGGAACGCCAGGTACTTCGGGTAAGTAGACAACATCATCTTCAATCCGATAGAATCCTTGACGCTTCGCTTCTCCTTCACACCTTCTATCGCATCTGTTACCTGCAGTATGAAAGCATCACTCCCATCTCCATAGCTGGCCAAAAGGATCTTGTCGCCAGGTTTCGCCTCTTCTAATGCCGATATGAGGAGAATCAAAGACTGGGCCGCCCCCAGGTTGCCAATGGTTGAAATCAGAGGATCCTGAACCTGGGTTTTGGTATCAAACCCCAGGCCCCTCGCCAGTCCGACGTAGCTCCGCGCATCAGGGCTGCATAAGACCACTTTAGCAATATCCTTGGGGGTCAACCCCTGTCTCTTCATAATTCCAGATATTGCCGCTTTCATATTTTTTGTATAACCATTAGTCAATACCCACCGATCTTCCCAGGAACGAACGAAAGTGTCCTGGTCTGTTCTCCAAACATCGGTAATATCGTCGGAAACAGAATACGCATCTTCGATAGTCGCTATGACGTCCGAATCTCCTACTAGAACAGCTGCAGCGCCATCTCCAAAAGTCTGCTCATCTACGGAGCGAGGATTCCCCAGCCTGCAGTCAGCACTGGTTACTACAACATTATTCCTATCCCCACTCTTGACAGCATTTAACGCCGACCTGAAAGCAGAAGTCCCTGACCTTAGGGAATTTCCGAAATCACTCGTCCAGATTTCTTTGGACAAGTCGGCAACCGTAGCCATTATGGACGAACAGCACTTCTCCTTGTATGGGGATGTAGTGGAGGCAAAGAATAACCCGCCAACCCCCTCACTGTCTTCTCCATCAACGCAGTTCAAGACAGCCTCTACTGCCATGGTCAGGCTGTCTTGATCATAGTTGGCCACACTCCTCTCTCCACCTATGGAACGGGTACCCCATGCACTGGAGATCAGATCCCTATGCAGTCTGACAACAGGTATATAAGCCCCATATGATTTAATTCCAACCATAAATTACCTCCTTGACATAGTAAACATCCTTGGTTCACAAATGAATAAATTAACCCCAAGTGTCTTTGAAAGCGGATACAAGAAGGGGAAAAAGCGTTTTCCCAAAAAAAGGAAAACGATAATGAGAACCGCCAACCGCATAGACACTGTGGGAAAAAGAAGGTTCCTCCAAACCGGAACGTATCATGGACAAGAGGAATATGAATGAACATTCATTCAATTTTTAACACATATAACGGGGGTTGTCAAGGGTTTTGTGATTGCCCGCCAACTCAAACGTCTCCGCCGGGAATGACCCTTTTCTATACAAGCCTTAAGATCTAGGAGCCCCAAACCTCTATCCGTTCTCAGAACACAAATCCCGCACACATTGCACAACTTCCCCCATTGTCGTACCGTATATGAAAACCCGCTTCACACCTGCTGCTTCCAATTCCGAAGCATCTTCTCTGGGGATTACTCCCCCAACTATTACCGGAACGTTTTGCAGCTTATTTTCAGTCATAAGTTTAAGTAAAAGCGGCACAAGCGTCAAATGTTCGCCACAGTGGCAACTTATCCCGATCAGGTGCACATCTTCCTGCACCGCAGATTTTACAATAGTCTCCGGGGTTTGAAAGCTACCCAAATAAACCACTTCTATCCCGGCATCCTTTAAAGCGCTGGCTACAAGCATTGCGCCTCTTTCATGCGAATCGAGACCTATTTTTGTAATAATTGCTTTAATTCTTTCAGTCATCTAAGACCCCCTCCTCAAATGGCGACTTCCTGTAATTCCACGGTTCCCAACTTAGACCACGGGCTGTTCGTATAGTACCCATAATTTCCTCCACAGTCGCCTTTCCTTCAACGGCATCGATGATATGTGGCATGAGGTTCTCATTTTCTCCTTTTTTTGCTGCTTGATGCAGTTTCTTGATTGAACGTTTTACCCTCTCGTAATCCCTGGTGGCCTTGAGCTTTTTGACCCGTTCAATCTGCCTTTCCTCTGTCTCAGGTGGAATGCGTAACAGCCCCCCATAGGACGAGTTATCTTCTTCCTGGGGAATAGTCATGTAATTCACTCCGACAATTAAACGCTCACCGTTTTCTATATCTTTCTGGTATTGTGAATTCCCCTCTTCTATTTGTCTATCCACCCAGCCCTTCTTAAGCGCTTCAATAAACCCTCCCATTCCTTCTATCTCATTCAATACGTGAGTTGCCCTCTCCTCCATCTTGTTTGTCAGGTCTTCGATATAGTATGAACCTCCGAGGGGATCAACAACCGCTGCCACACCGGTTTCCTGAGCGATAATCCCCTGGATGGCTAAAGCGTTTCTCTGGGCCTCTTCTGTAGCCAAAGATACCGGTTCAACAAATGTAGTGGTGAAGATCGACTGAGCGCCGGACAACACGGCTCCCAATGTTTCAAAGGCAGTCCGGGCAATATTATTCAGTAGTTGCTGGGGAACAAGTGAATGTCCCGCTGACTGAACAGCAAATCTGAACTGCCATGATCTATGGTCTTTCGCTTCATATTTTTCCCGTACCATTTTGGCCCACATCCTGCGCATTGCTCTAAATTTTGCCACTTCTTCAAAGATATCGATGCCCGTACTACAATAAAATGACATTCTCCGTGCCACATCATCTATATCCATTCCCCGCGCCAGACAACCGTCGAAGTATGCGGACGCAATCGCCAACCCAAAGGCTATCTCCTGAGGAGCATCTATACCATATTCCCTTATATTATAACACGAAGACACATAAGCAGCATGCCATACCGGCATATTCTCCGCACAATACGCCACGAGATCGCCCCAAATTTTTACCCCGAATTCTGGTGGATTGACTTCTTTCGAATAGCAAACATGGCTCATAATCGGATCATTGCTGATTGTACCTCGCAATTTGGCTATATCTATACCTCTTTTCCGGGCAACTACAATATATTGTGCGAGGACCACGGGACTCACTATTGAAGCGCAGAGTAGCGTTGTGCTTATTTTTTCCAGGGGAATGCCATCCATCAAGTCTTCCATATCTTCTACCGAGCACAACGGAACCCCGCTAACGCCTATCTCTCCCCTTGCCAGGGGGTGATCTGAATCGATTCCGTGCATTGTCGGTTGATCACGAAAAACCATCAAGCCTGTATTACCGTGTTCTATCAAAAATTTCATCTGTTTATTCGTATCTTCCGGCGTCCCAAACCCCCATGGCTGACGTCTTGTCCACAGCCTTCCACGATACATATTCGGATAAATCCCCCGTGTGTAAGGATACTTTCCAGGTTCACCGATGTCTCCTTCATAATTGATATCACTTGTGTCTTCGCGTGAATATATCTCCTTCAAATCTATCGCGGACCAGCTCTTTGTCCGCTGTACCTTTTCCATGTATCCATGTTTCATCTCTTCTCTTTTCATTGGTCCTCTCCTAAAATTACTTGGTCATTCCGGTCTTCTCATTATCTTAGGGACTGGGCCGAAATAACTTCCCCATCTATGCATCTCACCTTCAGGCCATCTTTGCCCGATCTTCAAACACAAAATCCTCGAAATAGTTAAGACTATTCCTGTGGTTTTGTATTTTCAGATCGAACAAATCCAACCTAAATCTGAGCGCCAGCTTGAGGAAGTTATTTCAGCCCCGTCCCTT
>DAOWME010000090.1 GCA_030643245.1 Deltaproteobacteria bacterium | reverse complement strand
AGATTTAGGTTAGATTTGTTCGATCTGAAAATACAAAACCACAGGAATAGTTTTGCCTATTTCGAGGATTTTGTGTTTGAAGATCGGGCAAAGATGGCCTGAAGATGAGATGCATAGTTGGGGAAGTTATTTCGGCCCCGTTCCTTATCTAAGGAGGAGGAGGTATGGTTTCAAAATTCAGAGAAAGAATTGAAGCGCAGTTGGCTCACCAATTGATGTTGAGAACTCAAGAACTGTGGAAGATGCGCAAGGGACAAAAGAAGTTCCCCTTTATAACGCTTTCCAGGGAATACGGTTGCCCCAGCTATCAGGTGGCGGAAGTACTGCAGGACAAACTGAACAAACTGGCTGACGGGAAGTATCCTTGGGCCGTTTTTGATAAAGCAGTAATCCATAAGATAGAGGAAGAGCATAACCTTTCCGAAAAGTTAGCCAACTCCCTGAACGAAAATCAGCGTTCAGCCATGCAACAATACATGGATCACTTATTTTTCAACAGGCCAAACGAGTATAAGATTTTCCAGTACCTTACTCAGACGTTGATAGGTTTGGCGGAAAAAGGTCATGTGATCTTGATCGGAAGGGGAGGATGTATCATCACGCGAAATGTGGAAATGGGATTTCACGTTCGTCTGGTTGCGCCTTTTGAATTCCGTAAGGAAAACATCAGAAAGGGAAGGGGGCTTTCAGAAGATGAAGCGGTAAAATTCGTGAAGAAGGTGGAGGATGAAAGGGAGGCATTCGTTGAGAAATATACCCAAAAGTCAATTAGCGATCCGTTCAACTTTCACCTCATTGTTAACAACGCTCTCTATACCCCGGACCAAATAGCGGATTTGATCGTATCTAACTTGAAGATTAAGGGTTACATTTAAGTGAAGAGTTCCTTAAACAGGAATATCCCGAAGTTCTAATCAGGATTTTATCTGCCGACTGGTGGAGAGGAGAAACGTATCTTGGAGGAGATAATGACGAGTTTCAAGGGTCGTATTATTCGCGCCGCAAAGCTGGATGTTGCGCTCTATGAAGAGGTTGAGGCTGACAGAAGTGCAATGAGTCAGGCCATGCTCGTGGTCGTCCTGTCCAGTTTAGCCGCCGGATTGGGAGGTCTGCAAAGAGGAGGTCTTAGTGGGATTCTTTTACTGACCATAGGGGCTCTTGCCGGATGGTATATCTGGGCATATCTTACTTACTTCATTGGCGCCAAGCTCCTTCCTGAACCACAGACCGACGCAGATCCCGGCCAATTGCTTCGCACAATCGGCTTTTCCAGCTCCCCTGGATTGCTTCGCGTATTGGGTATCATACCCATACCCGGCCTCACAGGTATCGTCTTTTTTGCCACCGCAATCTGGATGCTCGTGGCGATGGTCATAGCGGTCAAGCAGGCCCTCGATTATAACAGCACAGCCCGTGCTTTGGGGATTTGCGTTATAGGCTGGATCATCCAGGCATTAATCTTTGGACTCTTGTTTGGATTCGGAAGGACCGTATGACGTTCCATACAGGGACAAAAAAAGTTGCAATAATAATTATGACCCTGTTCCTGGTTGTCTTTGCCCTTAATGGGTGCGGGCGGAAGGCAGCGGTGAAGGTAAAATGCCCGGAAGATGCCCTTGTATTGTCCAAGGGTTGGTTGAGGCCGAAACTTTCAGATGATATGGATAAGGCATCCTTAAGAACCGCCATTGAAAGGAGTATCGAGTATCTCAAAAGACTTCCACCTGACAGAGAATTCACCTTTGGTCCCCATAAGTATACTGCCGGATATCTGGTGGAATCCATGAATGCATTTATGGATATCGTTGCAAGTTCTTCCGCTTCAAAAGATTTGAACAAGAAGATTCGAAGGTGCTTTAATATCTACAAATCGGTCGGATCTGACGGAAGAGGCTCTGTATTCTTTACCGGATATTATGAACCCGTGTTGAAGGGTAGTTCAACCAGATCAGCCGAATTCGGGTACCCCCTATATGTAAGGCCCGCTGACTTAATGGTTATAAACCTCGGGCAATTCAGCTCCAGGTTAAAGGGGGAAAGTATAGTGGCGAGGCATGACAAACGTAGTAACAGGGTTGTTCCGTATTACAGCAGGAAAGAAATTGAGGTAGACAGGGTTCTCGAGGGTAAGGGGCTGGAGCTGCTATGGGTATCTGACCCGGCAGAGCTTTTCTTCATGCAGATTCAAGGTTCCGGTGTCATCTCTTTGGAGGACGGAAAGCTTCAAAGGGTTCACTACGCGGGGGCCAATGGAAGGCCTTACCGCAGTATAGGACGGATGTTTATTGACGAAAAAATAATCCCCAGGGAAGAAATATCGTTACAAACAGTGAAGGCTTACATCAGGGATCATCCGGAAGAGAGGGACAGGATCCTCAATTACAATGAAAGCTATATTTTCTTTGAGAAGGTGGATAAGGGGCCTCTCGGAAATATAGTTGTCATATTGACTGCGGGAAGGTCGATAGCCACCGATTACAGGCTGTTCCCCAAAGGAGGGCTTGCCTTCATCACCACCCAAAAGCCTGAAATAGACGAGTCCGGTTCTATAAAAGGGTGGAAAGCATTTTCAAGGTTTGTTGTCAATCAAGATACTGGTGGGGCCATCAGGAGTCCTGGAAGGGTAGACCTGTTCTGGGGCAGTGGGGAGGATTCAGGGATCGGTGCAGGGTCCATGCAGCAGCACGGGGAGTTGTATTTCCTCGTAAAGAAGCATCCCGAAGAATAAGGGTTGTAACTTCTCACAAAAGGGAATCCACCACCCTTTCCAGGTGATTCACGGTGTTGCATTCTTTGGCAAGATGACAGTAGGGCAGGTATCTCTTCATCTCCGAATCGCCAATACCCCAGAGTGATCGCGGTTCGGGGTTGAGCCAGATAAGCCTCTTACATCTCTCCTGGATTGATTTCAGTATCCCGGTTTCAGGGTCGCCGTAATTATTTCGTGCATCTCCAAGGATAAGTACCGTTGTCTTGTGTGTAATAATGCCGGACCAGCCTTCCACCAAATCACGCAATGCTTGCCCGTAATCTGTAGAAGCCAGCATGATCCCCAGGCCTTTGCCGCTTTGTAGCTTTGCTATAGCCTCCTCAACAGGATACTCATCAAAGACCTGACTCACTTCTATAAGGTTAGAACAGAAAATAAACGTCCTGATCCGGGCCAGGCCCTTGTTTAGACTGCACAGAAAAAGCAGTAAAAACCTGGACACTGCTTCCACCGAACGACTAACATCGCAGATTGCGACAATATTCGGACGGTCCACCTTCTTCTTTTTCCATTTAATATCGAAAAGCATGCCTTGATAAGTGACGTTCTTCCTCAGTGTTTTCATGAAATCGAGCTGCCCTCTCTTGAAGACCTTTCTCCTCCTTGAATGGAGATCATTGAGGCGTTTTACCATCTTTCGGATAATGGTGTGCATTCGGTGAAAATCTCGCTCCTCCAGATCAGACAGCCTGGTATTCCTTAGATGATCCTCAACCAACTCCTCAATCGCTGAGCCGGAAAACAGGCCAAGCTGATGCTCCACAAAATCCTTTACGTTTTTGAAAAGGTAGCCTCTCGCCCCCTCCAATCTCTCGGCCATCTCTCTGGAAGAAGAGGTATCTTCCTGATAGAGGCGCCTGATTACTCCCTGCATTTCCCCCAGTCCCATATTACGCATAATTCTCTGTATGTAGAGCCCCTTCTGAGAAAAGAACTTTATCTCATTGATACCGGTCTCCCTAGCCGCTTCCCTGATGGAAGCCGCAAGCCCGGCAGTGTCATGGGAAAGGATCATCTGGGCCAGGGGAAAACTCCCTTCCAAGTGTTCGGAGGCCAGACCGCAGGGAGGACGAGTCGTCTCTTCTGAAAACGTGTCAAAGGAAAAAAATCGGTTAAAACACTCCGCAAAGATCTCTTTCTCGTGGAAGGATTTTGCCAGGACCGCTGACAGAGAGTCCCTAAAAGCCTCCCTATCATGATAACCTATCAACTCCGCAGCATTCATGGCATCAATACTCTCTGATACGGACACCGTGCTCCCTGAACTGCGAAGCGCCAAGATAAAGTCGCTAATGGTTTTTTCCATTTTCTCAGTTTTCCGCTTCTCTCTTGGCCTTCCTGGTCATATCATAGAGATGTTCTTCAGCTACCTTGATGTCCTCTTCGAATTTCAGGATGATATGGAGGGTCTCACGGATCAGATCCGAACTCAGTCTGTCAGCGTGGAGAAGGAGTAAAACCCTGGCCCAGTCGATGGTCTCGCTGATAGAAGGGACCTTCTTTATGTCGAGCTCTCTCAACTGTTGGATAAAGGAAACTAGTTGCATTCTAAGCTTTTCCGAGATGCCAGGGACCCGGATACAGATGATCTCCCTTTCAAGCCGGGGACCTGGGAGGGGGATATAGAGATGCAGGCAGCGTCGTTTCAATGGCTCGCCCAGTTCTCTGGTATTATTGCTGGTTAGGAATACGACTGGTCTGGTTTCCGCCTGAATGGTGCCGATCTCCGGGATAGACACCTGGAAATCCGACAGGATCTCCATTAAAAAAGCCTCGAATTCGTCATCTGATTTATCGACTTCATCCACCAGAAGCACGGCCCCTTCCTCCTGTCTTAGAGCCTTCAATAACGGCCTCGGTTCGAGGAAGGATTCTGAAAAGAAGATATCGTCATACTGATGAAGCTTGTCAATGGAGTCTGAAAGACCCTCGGCCCCCTTTGTTATGTCATTCAATTGATCCCTTAGAATTTGGGTGTAGAGTAACTGCTTTCCATACTTCCATTCATAAAGCGCCTTTGATTCATCGAGCCCTTCGTAGCACTGCATCCGGATCAAAGGAACACCGGCAAAGGTTGCCGCAGTTTTCGCCAGTTCGGTCTTCCCGACCCCTGCCGGTCCTTCCACAAGGATCGGTTTCTCTAAGTGGTAGCCAAGGTATAAGGTGGTAGCGATCTTTCTGCTACATATGTACCCGGCCTCTTTGAACCCTTCTTGGATCCTTTCAATGGAGGCAAATTTGTCATCATGGAGCGGGTTCATCAGATTCCTTTCCGGGCCCCAAGAGTTCTTCTCCCAGTTTCTTCTGTTTGATGAGGGCTATCTTTCTCCCCATATTTATGCTGTGGGTCAGATCATGGGCTGCAACACGGAGGTCCTTGTCGTCCCCGATCCCTGCCCTTTTGACAAGGCACTCAAATTGGTCTTGAAATCGTCGTGAGAGGTTTCGGAAAGAGATTAGGAGAGAAGAAAATTCACGGTGTTCAACTGAACTGTCCAGCATCTTTGCCGCTTCGTAAGCTATTATACGTAGAGTGTCGAGAATCGATTGCAATTCACCCAGATCTCTCGTCAGTTCCTCTGTACGGTTAACACCGTGTCTTACGCTCAGGTTCCGAAAAATCTCAACCTCCCTTTCCATACCGCCAACCAGAGGACCCATCATTAAGGTGTCTTCCACCTCCCTGAACGGTTTAACCATTTCGTCATAGGCAGAACCTTCCTCCCCAAGGATCTGTAATGCCGGGACGGAACAATCGGAGAGTATTATCCCTCCATGTGGAGATGGTCGCAAGAAATCAAGGTCCATCGGTTCTGTCATGGACAGACCGGCCGTATCCCTTGGCACAAGGAAAGCGGTAAAGCGCTTTCGTCCTCCTTCAACTCCGGTCGAGGCAACAACAACAAAGAGGTCAGCTATTGGGCCGTTCGTTAGATAGGATTTTTCTCCATTCAAGATGTAGAAATTACCTTGTCGACATGCCGAGGTTTCAAGATACTTCGGATGTGCGCCTCTACCAGGTTCTGAAACAGCTATGGAGGCCGTAATCTTGCCGCTGGCAAACCCTTTCAGATAGATAGCACGCTGCCTTTCGTTTCCAAAACCCATAATTAAGTAGCGGGCCACAGCAAGGTGGGTGAGCCAGGAAGTGGTAATTCCCATGTTGTGCCCCCACCGGACGAGTGCTTCACCGGCCACAACGATTGAGAGATAGTCCTTCCCAATGCCTCCGTATTCCACCGGAAGGCTGAGGCCCAGCAAGTTTTCCTCCCCCATCTTATCCCAGATATCACCAGGGAACTCGCTCATGGAGTGTAAGTCAGACCTGGACCCGATATGGCACTCAGCAAAACAAGCGACTTTTGTTCGAAAGAAGACAAGATTTTCATCCAGTGCTGTAACCACCCTGTTCACCTTTCCACTTAGGGACGTGGCCGAAATAACTTCCTCAAGTTGGCGCTCAGATTTAGGTCAGATTTGTTCGATCTGAAAATACAAAACCACAGGAATAGTTTTGCCTATTTCGAGGATTTTGTATTTGAAGATCGGGCAAAGATGGCCTGAAGATGAGATGTACAAATGGGGAAGTTATTTCGGCCACGTCCCTCACCAGGCCGAAGCAATGTACTCCTCTATACACCCGGCAATGGTTTCCCATGTCCATTTGCGCTTTTTATCATCCGTCTCCAGGAGGGTCACACGAAAGCCTTTCCTTGTACAGCAAAAACCCGTCAAAGGCACAACACATATACCTGTGGCGCCCAGCAGATAATATACAAAACGCTTATCCACTTCCACACAGTCTACCCTCTTTTCCACAAACTCCTTCACCTCATGGGACTCGATGGGTAGAGTCTGTCTTTCGTTCAGGATGTCATCCTTAAAGACTACAGACATGTAAAAGGCACCCTGAGGTTTGACTATGTTTATGCCCTCAACTTTAGAAAATACTTCCCATGCCTCATTCGCCCGATACTCAAAGATCTTTCTTCGAATATTCAAGTGTTCTTGGTACCTTGGATCACCCATGACCAGGGGGATCGAATACTGAGGCAGACTCGTTGAACACACCTCAAGCATCTTGGCGTTTATCAGACTCCTGATATACCTCTTGAACTCTGAGTTTGTCCCCTGATTGAAGATCTCAATCCATCCGCATCGGCTCCCAGGCCATGGAAACTCCTTGGAAATCCCCTGTAACGCCATGCCCGGAACTTCTCCTATTATCTCGCTCAGGTGTAAGGTTTCGACCCCGTTATATACAATGTTAGCGTAAATCTCATCGCAGATGAGAAAGATATCGTAACGCCTAGCTAAATCGACCATCTTTTCCAGGACCGAGCGAGGATATACGGCACCGGTCGGATTGTCCGGATTGATCAGGAGGAGGCCGGCGATGGAATCATTGTACTTGACCTTGTTCTCAAGGTCTTCAAGATCGGGCATCCACTTATTCTCAGGGTCGAGGTCGTAAGTCAAATGATCATATCCCGAATGGGCCGCTTCCGCTGAAGAGTGTGTAGAATAAGCAGGAGACGGGCCGATTACCCGGGCTTCTCTCTTGAGAAAACCGAATATTTTGGCAACAGCATCTCCCAGTCCATTGAAAAAGACGATATCGTCCGCTGTGGCCTGATAGCCTCCCCGACTATTCACCCGTTCAGCAAGGAACTCCCGCGTTTCAAGGATTCCCTGTGTTGCGACGTACGCATAGGTCTTGTCTTGAGACACCAATTGTGTTATGGTATCTTTGATCCACCGGGGGATCTTTTCTCCTTTCATGATAGGATCACCTATGTTTTCCCAGGTTATGGCAACCCCAAGGTTCATCAATTCCTGGGCTACAGTTACAATCTCTCTAATCTCATACGTTAGGTGTCCCCAACCCACATGTTCGATATCTCTTCGCATTGCATCTACTACCTAAATTGAGAATTCACTAGGTTTTTCAAGTTGTTCGAGAATTATTAGAATGATCATTTTCTAATCGAACAGATCTAAATCTTATCAACGCACTATATACCAGAATCTTGAAACGGTCAAGCCCAAATACACAAATCTTGTCAATCAAAATATGGATAAGCTATTGATTTATCAATATTTCATGTCATTGCATGGCCCTTGCTTCTTGCCACCTGTTGAGAACGATAATTTGGCACAAAATATGGACCTGTGCAGTTGACCACCGTTGAAGCAGCCATAATTTCAAAAGTGTAAACTGATGTATGAAGGATGCCGACTTTTCATCCCATTACACATTCAGCCTTATGCAAGACTGTAGTTCATAAGAAGCAAACGAAGCAAGTAGGTGGCAAGCGGTAAACTTGACCAACTGCACAGCTTGCAAAATATCCATTCCGGATTGATCCCATAACGACAGCCTATGGTGACTGCCCATCGCAATCATTACTCATGATATAATCTCATTGGCTTTAGAGCAAATCGTCGTCCTGGTGTGATTTCGAGCGCTGGTAAAAATCTCATTCTACTCAGGTTGTATGGGAGCCAAGAATGAGTCCGCTCACTTTTCCCTTGAAATGAAAGAATGCATACCATATATATAAGGCAAGACATTCACTGAAGAGCTATGTTATCTATTGTTGGGTCAGGTTCGACCCGAACCTCAAATTTGTTCACAGGGGGCTCTGGTTATGAGGGGAAAAATATTCAAGGAAGAACATCGTATCTTTCGTAATACGTTTAGAAAGTATCTCGACAAAGAGGTTGTCCCGTTCATAGAAAAGTGGGAGGAAGACGGGATGGTCCCTAAAGAGGCATGGAGGAAGATGGGGGGAAATGGTTTTCTATGCACCTGGTTAGAGGAAGCATATGGTGGCCCTGGTGCTGGTTTGGAGTATTCCGTGATTATTAACGAAGAGATCTTCTACATAGGCGCCATCGGACTTGCAGTAGGGTTACACAGCGATGCGACCGTCCCTTATATCTATCGTTTCGGAAGTGAAGTACAGAAGATGAGATGGTTGCCCGGTTGTGTCTCTGGAGACATCATAACATGCATAGCCATGACAGAGCCGAATGCCGGTTCCGATGTGGCGGCGATTCGCTCTACCGCAGTAAGGGAGGGAGATGAATATGTAATTAATGGTCAAAAAATCTTTATATCCGGCGGCCTTCACTCTGATTTAGCTGTGGTTGCCGTAAAGACTGACCCAAATGCTCTTCCCCCGCACGAGGGTATGAGCATGATCTGCGTTGAGGCGGGCACTCCCGGACTCTCGAAAGGTCGAAAATATAAGAAGATGGGACTGCATAGCCAGGATACGGCAGAGCTTATATTTGAAGATTGCAGGGTCCCGGTTTCCAACCTAATAGGAGAGGAAGGTAAAGGTTTTTTTTATTTAATGGAAAACCTCCAGGGAGAGAGGCTTGTCATCACGATTATGGCACAATCCATGGCCGAGGCTATGCTCGATATGACCATAAAGTATTGTAAAGAACGGAGAGCTTTCGGAAAACCCATCTCGTCTTTCCAGCACAACACATTCAAGATAGCAGAGATGGCTACTGAGATTCAATTAGGCCGGAGCTTTCTAGATTCTCTTGTCGCCGATTTTGTAAAGGGAAGAGACATCTTAATGAAGGTCTCCATGGCAAAGGCTTGGTGTGCAGAAATGGCCAATCGTGTAGCTTATGACTGTGTCCAGCTTCACGGCGGATATGGGTACATGGAAGAGTATCCCATATGCAGATTCGCCAGAGACGCCCGGGTGATTCCGATTTTTGGCGGAACGTCAGAGATAATGAAGGTTGTTGTAGGAAGAATGATGGGCTTGAACGACTAGGAAGGCATAATTAAAGTCAACGAGCAACAAAAATTGTTTTTTGACGGTTAGGGACGAGGCCGAAATAACTTCCTCAAGTTGGCGCTCAGATTTAGGTTAGATTTGTTCGATTTGAAAATACAAAACCACAGGAATAGTCGAACTATTTTGAGGATTTTGTGTTTGAAGATCGGGCAAAGATGGCCTGAAGATGAGATGCACAAATGGGGAAGTTATTTCGGCCACGTCCCTTACATCTTGAAAGGAGGAAATGGTGGAACTCAAAGGAAGTAAAACGGAAGAAAATTTACTAAAAGCTTTTTCGAACGAATTGCACGCTCATGCCAGATATATGTACTATGCCTCCGCTGCCAGTGAAGCTGGCTTTGAGCCGTTAGCTGATATATTCCTGCAGACGGCACTGAATGAGGCTGAGCACGCGGAGCAGGAATTTAAGTTCATTGGAGGGGTCGGAGATATAAGGAAAAATTTGAAGTCAGCCATTGATAATGAGCATGAAGAGGCCACAAAGCGTTATCCTCGTGCGGCCCAGGTAGCTGAAGAAGAGGGTTTTACTGAGATTGCAGCTTTTTTCAACAGAATGAGTAAGACAGAGGAGAGGCACGAGAAACAATTTAGCGAACTGTTTGATAGTTTGGACAAAGATGATGGCTTGGAAGGAAGAACAGTGAGACATTCGGCGATTGATATGGCGCAAGTAATGTTACCTGATCAGGCCAACCCCTCCGGACACGTTCATGGAGGAGAATTGATGAAGTTAATGGACAATGCTGCAGGTGTTGTCGCTTTACGTCATTGCCATTCAAATGTGGTGACTGCGATGGTTCATGAGATCCACTTCCTTCATCCAGTCCGTGTAGGAGACTTGGTTTTAATTCATGCCAAGCTAAACTTTGTTAGTCATTCGTCCATGGAAGTGCAGGTAGAGGTTGAGACTGAAAATCTTTGGACAGAAAAGAATGTTAAATCTCTGACAGCCCACTTTATAATGGTGGCGTTAGACAGTGATGGGAAACCTGGAGGGGTACCACCTCTATTAGT
>DAOWME010000248.1 GCA_030643245.1 Deltaproteobacteria bacterium | reverse complement strand
TCCCACATAAGGAGTCCCCAATGTAAAAACCAAAGTTTGCGCCGTATAGCATTCCCTTCCGGTTTACTAAGGGGCCAGGCCGAAATAACTTCCCCATTTATACATCCCCACTTCAAGCCAACTTTTCCCGATCTTCAAACACAAAATCCTCGAAATAGCCAAAACTATTCCTGTGGTTTTATATTTTCAGATCGAACAAATCTGACCTAAATCTGAGCGCCAACTTGAGGAAGTTATTTCGGCCACGTCCCTTAACTTAAAAGTCTGGATTCCGGCTTTCGCCGGAATGACGTTGCGACTAAGCTAGCGCTTATGGGAAAATGTCCCGCTTTAAGTTGGTAGCCGCATAATTCAAATGAGTTTCAAAATTTCTGATTTTACGAAAGGGAGTATAAATTCCTACTTGTTCAGATTTTCAGAGTCTATCAATGGACAGTGCCGCTCGGGTTGTTCTTCGGAAGCTGAATTAATGCGCCACCACCTAGATCCTTGATTTCCTGGGATGAAAGCCAACGGACCTCCTCCTCTCCAGGGACCTGAACGCCCCATCTATCTTCTTCATCACGCTCTCTTATGATAGTCCCCATCTTGCCGTCCATCATCGCGATGGATTGGCCTACATAATCTCCACTCATTTTTCATCTCCTTTCAGTCAGAAATATGAATTTCAAATTTCGATCATATGGTTATGCCTCCAAAGGCAAGGACTTTTTTGTTGTTAGCGAAGGATTTCAAACACTTATATGTTTGCTCGTCGATGTCTCTTGCATCATGGGGATGAATACCGATTGAACCGTATACGAAATCATGAGAATCTATTAACCCCATAACCCTGCTGCAAGACTCCAGGTTGATCCCAACAGTGAGTATGCAACCTATTCCGCCTCTCCTGGCTCTTTTGATAACTTCATCCCGGTCATCATCGAATTCCCGAAGATCCAAATGAGAGTGCGAATCCACTAGTATCTAAAAACCTTCCTCTCAGAAATCCACTAACCCTGAGCGTTCAACAAGTGCTTTCATGTGACAGGTGTCATTTATTAATGAAACAATGAACCCCTTATCTGACTTTTCAAATATATTTATCGCACATGTGTCCTGCCTTATGCGCCAAAAATGTTGATTGGTTAAACCGAATACAGCGCACAGGACCACCTTATTTATTACTCTGTGAGATGCAATCACCACGGTCTCATTCTCATGCCTGGACAGTATGTCGTTCAATCCTTCCATAGATCGAACCTTCACGTCTTCGAGGTCCTCACCACCAGGCATTCTCACATTCCCAGGTTCTTGTTGCCATCTGAGATACAATTCCCCGTATTCTTCTTTCACCTTCTCATGGGACATACCCTGCCATTCTCCAAAGTCAATATCTATAAAACCCTTTTCCCCCTTCACCGTTATGCCGGGGTGAAAGGCAACGATGGCCTTGCCTGTTTCCAAAGCTCTGCTCAACGGGCTTGAATAGACCGCGTCCACCTTGTAGTCCTTCAGCGCCTCACCGGTTGCCCTTACCTGTTCAAGTCCTGTGGCGTTAAGAGGCACATCGATCCTCCCTCTAAATATCTGATCTTTGTTCCAGTCGGTCTCTCCATGTCGAACGAGCACTATTTTTGTCATGCCATGCCTCCTCACACAAAATTCACGCACTTTCAAATTAGCACTCAATTCATTCACTGTCAAATGGTTATTCTTCAACGTATCAATTTTAATTGCACACATTTACGACCTGCGCGAAACATACGTTAGTCTCCAACTTCTTAAAAATCCAGTGGTGGTGAATCATGCTTAGGGACGGGGACGAAATAACTTCCCCATTTGTGCATCTCATCTTCAGGCCATCTTTGCCCGATCTTCAAACACAAAATCCTCAAAATAGTTCGACTATTCTAATATATGGAAGTCTATAGCTGTTTTCCCGGTATTCCCAAAAAAACAGCCTACCCATCTTGAATTCTATGATAATTTGTGCTAAATTCAATAATCTTTTAAGTGTAACCTTTCTTCGTTCCAGCATTCCAGTTGCCGGCCGCTTACTTCTTGTTAGCCGTTGTGAACTACACTTTTGCATCCTGCAATGGTGACAATTAGGTCGAAATTCCATTGGATTACATGGATTTACGACAGTCCCTTACGTACAACAGGCAACAAGAAGTAAGCAACCGACAACAAACATGACGGTGGCTACTGAGCATTAAACGAAAAAAGGTTACACTCTAAACTTTTTTGATCTATGTCGTTAAACAGGTTTGCCGTAGCGGCCCATACTCTCCTAAAAGGACGAGATAATATGCAATACCGTTATCAGAGACCGTACTTTTCCTTCGGATCTCCTATGACCCCTATGGTCAAAAGGCTTTTAATTATATCAGGAGCGGTCTTTTTGCTTCAGGCCATATCCGGATATCAAATGAATCTAATCTTTGGGCTGGTTCCTGCGCTGGTTTGGCATAAATACTTCGTATGGCAGTTAGGCACGTATATATTCCTCCATGGAGACCTCTTTCATTTACTATTCAACCTTTTTGCACTTTGGATGTTTGGATGTGAATTGGAAAGATACTGGGGATCAAAGATATTCCTGAAGTATTTCTTCGTGACCGGCATCGGTGCTGCCCTATGTACTGTATTCATAACCCCTAACCTCTCCATCCCCACAATCGGAATGTCCGGGGCAATATATGGTCTTCTCTTGGCCTACGGCTGGTTCTTCCCCAACCGTCTTATTTACATCTATCTTCTTTTTCCCATCAAGGCAAAATACTTCGTTATGATTTTTGGGGCAATTGAGCTTTACGCATCCCTTGTTGGAACCGGTGGAGGCATCGCTCACATTACTCACCTGGGTGGTATGGTCTTTGGTATTGCATACTTGAATTATCCCCGCATATGGGAATATTTATACCATCACTATATGAGATGGAAGTGGCTGAGGCTTAAGAAACGTCACAAGGTTGTTAATGGAGGAAAGGACGATGACAGGACCATCCATTGATACCTCCCTTTTTATAATCATCAAAAGCCCACTACTGGAGAAGCAAGCAAGCGTCCTTTGACCCTCTTGGGAAACATCAATGACAAGGATAAAGATCTGTGGTATAACCAACATAAAAGATGCTGCATTTGCAGTAAGTTTAGGGGTTGATGCCCTCGGTTTTGTGTTCTATAAAGGCAGTCCCCGCTATGTTCCAGAAGATGTGGCTAGGGAAATAATCCGTCAACTTCCGCCATTCCTATGCTTGGTGGGGGTATTTGTTAATGAGGATGAGGATAGGGTAAAAGAGATCAGTGAATTCTGTTCTTTAGACCTACTGCAGTTCCATGGTAATGAATCACCGGAGTACTGTTCTCGTTTCAACAGGAGGTCGATCAAGGCTTTCAGGATTAAGGACAGGGAATGTCTGGAGGTCCTTCCCTCCTATGAAGTAAGTGCAGTATTACTCGACACCCATTATGACGACCGCTATGGAGGCGGTGGGAAAACTTTTAACTGGCAGCTTGCCTCCGAGGCAAAGAGGTATTGTAATAGGGTAGTAGTCGCGGGGGGACTTACCCCTCATAATGTTCTGGAGGCAATCCAAACGGCAAGCCCTTATGGGGTTGATGTAAGCAGCGGGGTCGAATCCTTGCCTGGTAGGAAGGACCATGCCAAGTTAGAAGAATTTGTAAGCATAGTAAGAACAGGCTTTTCCTTAGGACTTTCGTGCCAACAAGGAAAAGGATATGTTACTTAGGGACGTGGCCGAAATAACTTCCCCATTTGTACATCTCATCTTCAGGCCATCTTTGCCCGATCTTCAAACACAAAATCCTCGAAATAGGCAAAACTATTCCTGTGGTTTTGTATTTTTAGATCGAACAAATCTGACCTAAATCTTCAACTTCTAGCT
>DAOWME010000195.1 GCA_030643245.1 Deltaproteobacteria bacterium | reverse complement strand
TGGCTCTTGGCGTAGTTCATACAGATGATTTTTTAGGATTTCAATTTTCTCTGCCATAGAAATTCTCAATTCATCAATATGTTTACCAACATGGTTCAGGAAATTAAGTACTCTCTCTGTATTTGCGTAATGTATCAAAATATATTTTTGATCTGCACAGTACAATCTATTTAACGAAATTACAACAACAAGTTAGCGCCCTTCGGGCGAGCTGTTGGCTGTTAGCTGTTAAGCCGTTAGGTCTGTTTGGCTTACCAGCTTAATAGCTATGAGTGATTAGCACACATAGTCAGGAACTAATTGATATAATGAATATTGGGGAACAGATTTTCAAGGGCCTTCATGACCTCGTTAATTTGCCCAAATGGAAACAATCTTTCAAAGTGATCGATAAAGATAATACCTTGGCAAAGGTTGAAGTCATCCGATGTCTTCTGTGAATCTATGAGCTGTCTTATAAAATCGATTAAGAAATCAACGAGGTTAATTTGGTCCTGAGTAAGGTCGGAAAGCAAAATGGTCTGAGAGGACTTTCCCCCTTCACGGGTTGGTTTTGACCTTTTTCTTATAAAAACAATCTTATCTTTGTCGCAGTGGGAAAACTCTATGTGAGGAAAAAAGCTGGAAAATGCGGTTAACGCCGAATTATAGAGGGACGCAGCCTTGATACTGTTATGGCTTGCCGCGCGGTGTTGTTTGTTAAGCCACGCAGTTACCGGAGTCAGCGGAAATATATCATCAAAGAAAGTGCCGAACCTGGAGCTTCGAAGCCGAACGGGAAAATCCAGGTCTACTTCTTGATATGCACTTGCGCTTCTGGCCCCATTAAAACCATAAGCAAAATCCCCAAAGGGTTTCTTGAGATCATTGAATCCGTTAAATACAACATAATCACCTTGCCACGGGCATCTCTCTCCTATAACCGGATCAACAATGCCTCCCGGTGTAACAACATAATCTCTTTTCGCCCTGTAGAAGTATTCCGCCCCGTCATTCCTACAGGTGACCGAACGTATAGTAACACCAAAACCCGCAATCTCGCTTCTTCTTCCGTAAACCCCGGATATCTCTTCCTTGAGTTGGGGTGAATAACGGGATGCCCCGAGACATACCGCTAACAATTTGAAGAACAATGCCCTTTCCCGGGCTGTGCATTCGTCTCTAACGTTCCGGAATAACGACCATCTATGAATCTTATCTTCACAGTTACAAAAATTGAGGTCAAAAATCGTATCGCCCGGCCAGCCTTTGACCCAGAATTTCTCTACATACACCTTAGCTTACACCTTTCTTCAGGGAGATGGAAGTGCCCGGAGGAATAGACGAAAGAAGAAAATCACGGATGCGTTTCTTGACAGTCTCGCAGCTTAGGGACGTGGACGAAATAACTTCCCCATTTGTGCATCTCATCTTCAGGCCATCTTTGCCCGATCTTCAAACACAAAATCCTCAAAATAGTTCGACTATTCCTGCGGTCTTGCGTTTTCAGATCGAACAAATCTAACCTAAATCTGAGCGCCAACTTGAGGAAGTTACTTCGTCCCCGTCCCTAATCTCCCCAAATTGAGCTACTAATATCCTTTCGCCTCACAATAGAGATGTTATCATTTTAATGTATAAATTGTCATTATTTTAGTATCAAGTCATATGAGGAAACCTATAGTGCAAATCCCCATTACTTGGGAATTCAACACAGAATAATGAGTAGTTTCCCTATTGACAAGGTGACCCGGCTCCGTGATAATGTTATTAAAGAACATATTTAGATGGTAACAACCCAGCGTTGTGAACAGTTACCCTCGATAGGCTGAAGCTATCGAGTATACTCTGTGATCAGTTGCCAATGAGTGATTCCACATGAGCAACGGGCTATAGATCTCCATATATATTAAATTTACACTCCGTTATCGGTCGAAACCCTTGATGACGCACTAAAAATGTACGACTTAATCGGATTTGTCCCTCTGGCCTTGTGAAATTTAATATCTGAAAACCTATACCAGTTCCGGCAACTCATAATCATCGTTGACCTCTCCGCCCCCGATCTGTCTCCTTACTATCGCTTATCACACTACTCCACCAAGTTATTCCCATCTCCCAGAAACACGTTTCTAGCTGGCAGCTCTTTTCATGTTGTTCGTTAGACGTAAAAGCCCCCTCAGAACTCACATGTAGGCCATTGTTGAATGGCTGGTACTAGTGCCACGAACCCCTGATGCAGGATTGTGGTTCATAACAGCCAAAAGAAACAAGTGGACGGCAGGCGGTAACCCAGCTCAACTGCACAGGTCTAAAAGTATTTGATGACTTTGGTTTACTTCTTATGAATTACAATTTGTCATAAGAGATTCGGGCATCATTCATTTATCGGTTTACACTTTTCAAGGATCCTGGCGCCAAGATACAAGTTCCGGGGTGGTGAAAATCACCCCTCACATGGCCTTAAAGTTTAATCCTGTTTTTGTTCCGACTTTTCGGTGTCAGGTGCGAGAAGCGCTAGGCCTGAAACCTGAGGTAGAAAGAATAAAGTGTAAACTACTTTTTAGTTCACATGAAGGATGCCTGAGAATCCTATAAATGACAACGATCTTGCGAAGGGGTATGGGACGATGAGATTGAAAGCCAAGTGTTATGGTCATAGAGGCCTAGATGCCGGATATGGTGAATTTTTGTTTCAATTCTTGAGTTTTTTGTCAACGCGGATTTTTGTGGTTTCTGCCTTTATAGCCGCTTTCTTTATGGTAGGGATCAACGGTGTATTGGAAAGATATGCTCTTGCCGGAGATTCGACAGGGGAACTAAGTTATAAAGAGTTGGACTATGACTTCTATGATATTGAGTTTGTTGATGACAGTAACGGATGGATGGGCGGTAAGGAGGGGCGTATCTTTAGGACGAAAGATGGGGGAAAGACCTGGAGCAGATTAGATTCCGGGGTAGAGGAGGCCATTTTTAGTTTTTCATTTCTCGACAAGCATAGAGGATGGGCAACAGGACAGTGGGGATTAATCCTCTCTACTACCGATGGCGGGAAGACCTGGACTCGTCAGAACTCTCCCGTGAAGGAGCATTTATTCGTGGTAGCTTTTACCGACATGTCTCACGGGGTCGCTGCGGGAGATTGGGGAAAGATCGTTCTGACAGAGGATGGTGGAGAAAATTGGATCGATGTGTCGCAAGAAGAAGATATTCTACTCTATGACATCGAATTTGTTAGTGAAAATGAAGGCTGGATCGTGGCCGAAACCGGGGCCCTCTTCCACACGATTGACCGGGGAAGGACGTGGAAAAAGACGGATTTGGGGCACGGGAGGACTCTTTTCGCATTATCGTTTGACCCTAGCGGGAACGGGATAGCCGTAGGAATGGAAGGGGCCGTGGGTTATACTTCCGATTGGGGCAAAAACTGGAAGCTTTTGAACGCGCCAACAGAGAAATCCCTTTTCAATGTGATACTGGTAAAGGGACGAGGCCTCGCAGTCGGGGAAATGGCGTCCATTTATGAGACGATAGATGCAGGTCAAAGTTGGAAAGTGATTCACATGCCCCTTGGCATGAAACACATTTGGATTCAGTGTGTGGAGAGACTAGGTGAGGATAAGTACATAATAGCAGGGGCTTCCGGATCGATCCTCTTCATCGAGGATTCTCAAATTCGGTTGCCTCCTGGCGAGTAGCTACTTAGGGGCTGACCAAACGCTTTGTTGGCGAGAGGGGACAAATAGCCATGAAAGAAAAAGTGACTATATTTTGGGTAAGACTTGTAGCTTTTGAGCTTAGACACCGCTTTTCAATCCTCTTTCTTATGACTGCAATTACGGCCCTCGCAGCTTATAGCCTCGTTACAAGGCTCGAGATTAAGACAGACTTCTTTGAGATATATCCCCAAGAACACGAATACATAAAACTGTACAAAGAATTTCGCCCAATGTTTGGTTCCGCAAATGTGCTTACCATTATTCTTGAAAGGAAAGGGGGGGGCGATATATATAACCCTGAGACATTGAGAAAGATAACGGAGCTAACAGAAGGTGTCTTACGCATTAAGGGGTGTAACCCGATCCAGGTGAACTCAATAGCGCATCCGAGGGTAAAACAGATTGTACTGGATTACATGGGGGTAGGGTTATACCCCTTGATGAGGGATCAGCCCAAGACACTTGAGGAATGCGAGGAATTTAAGGAGATCGTCTATTCGAATGAAGGGATCCGGGGTTTTTACGTTTCTCTCGATGACAGATCCACAGCTCTCTACGCCGGTTTCTGGGAGGAGGGGGTGGATTTGTCCGTTCTATTTAAAGAAGTAAGAAAATTAGCAGCCTCAATAGAAGATGAAGATCATGAGTGCCACGTTGGTGGATACCCAATGCTTTATGCCTGGGTAAGTCACTACCGGCCTCAATTATACCTAATCCTCTCAGTGACCGTTCTAGCCATGATTTTGCTTCTGATTGTGTATTTTCGAAGGGCAGGCGGCGTGGTGATTCCCCTAATTTCAGGTATCATAAGTGCATTATGGGGGCTTGGCTTTGCTGCGGCGCTGGGGATAAATCTTGACCCATTGCTGTTGGTTGTTCCCATCCTTCTTTCCGCCAGGGCGTTGTCCCATTCATGTCAGTGTCTGGAGAGGTTTCATCAAGAGTATGTGTCATGCGGGAACAAGAAGGATGCGATTGTGACGGCCTATTCAGCCCTTTATCCGCCGGCGCTTCTGGCTATTGTTACTGATGGTCTGGGCGTTCTGACTATCTCCATCGCTACTATCCCACTGATGCAGAAGCTTGCCTATTTTTCTTCCTTTTGGATCATCAGCATCTTTGTATCCGTTATGGTCTTGAACCCTATTATCATTTCCTTATTCTACTCACCCTTCTTAGAGGATAAGAGACTCAAGGTGAAACAGGAGGAAGTCTCAGTCCTGTCAAGAAGGAGTGCGTATGCCATCTTTACCAACCTTCTGTATCGCCTATCGGGCGAAAAAGCGAGATGGGCAGTCGCGGTTGTGGCTGGCGTCTTGATACTTGGCGGAGGATTTATCACCACCAAATACATGAGGGTGGGGGATTCGAGCGCAGGTGGGGCGGTGTTATATCCTGACCATCCCTATAACATTGCCATGGAGAAGATGAATAAAGACTTTGCAGGGGCGTCTCGATTGGTCGTCGTCTTACATGGTAAGGAGCGAGAGGCAATAAAGTGCAGAGAATCATTGAAGGTGATGGAAAAACTGGCATTGTTCATGCGATACAACATCGAAAACGTCGGAGGTACCCTGAGCCTTGCCGATCTGGTTCGCAAGGTTTACAGGATGTATCACGAAGGATATCCTAAGTGGGACATGATTCCCCAAAAAAGACGGGATGTGGGAGGTATGTTTTGGATATTGTCCGTCAACATGACGCCCGGAGAGATGGATCAATTTGTAAGTCTCCCGGATTATACCAATTCCAATGTGACGGCCTTCTTACGCGGATACAGTCACAAGAGTATTAAGTCTGCAATTGCCAAACTCAAAGAGTTCGCGGGTGTCGTAAATGCAGATCCAGAGTCGAAGATAAAGGTAAGGCTTGCAGGCGGGATTCTCGGAATCCTTGCTGCGGTCAATGAGGAGGTGGGGTGGTCATACTGGGCCATCCTTGCGGTGATATTCTCCACTGTTTTCATCCTGTGCGTCTGCACCTACCGCTCCTTCAAGGCGGCCTTTATTCTGATAGTCCCCCTGGCGGTATCCCAGGTACTCTGCGAACTTATCATGCTATTATTTCATATTGACCTCAATATTTGTTCATTGCCGGTCACTGCCATAGGCGTTGGGGTTGGTATTGATTACGGGATTTACCTGATGAGCAGGCTCCGGGAAG
>DAOWME010000119.1 GCA_030643245.1 Deltaproteobacteria bacterium | reverse complement strand
TCGGCACAAATTCAACGGTGGTCAAATTTTAATCCGTGCAGCTGTTTGAGCATTTTAGTGAGCGTTAAGAAAGAACAGGGGGAAAGCCCCGTTTTTTTGAATGTTTGTAGTTTTAAAGCCTATAGGTTAAATTTAATAGCTTGAGGCTGTTCTTTCTTTATGCTCACTTAGATGCGAGTTCTGTACGGGTTAAAATTTGACCACCGTTGAAGCAGCCATAATTTCAAAAGTATAAACTGATGTATGAAGGATGCCCAAAAAACTAGCGAAAGGTAAGTTATCTACCAAACTATTTGTTTAGCATCATTTTTTTAAAGACAATCAGCAATTATTCGTTTATCCTATGCTACAAAAACTGTACTGAAAGGAGATTATCTTCAATTTATGTCAGAAAATCAAATAGATAAAAAAGTTTAGCCCCTCGGACACCAATCAAGCGGAAGGGGATCTTGCAACGGTTCCCCCCTCTGTCGAGTTACTACGGCAAAGTATAATCCAACAAGTTTTCAGCATTATTGATTGGATACCAACTTGTAACTTACCATTCGCTAGTTTTGTGAACGGTTTTATTAATTACTACATTGTAAAAAAATCAATAAGTTGTGGTAATCTCTTCTTAATTCAATATGATACACTAAATAGTTACAGTTTCAGCATACTATTAGTAGTGAAAACTCATGGTGTTTTCCCCATCACCATTTTATTGTGGATGGTCCAAAAATCGTGTACATGAAATCAGCCACACAGAAAAAGTTCATAACAACAAGCAGTTAAAAAAATAAAGATTTATCTTAAAAACTAGCGAAAGGTGAGATTACATTTTACATTCAGCCTTATGCTAGAGTGTAGTTCATAACAAGCAAACGAAATAAGTAGCCGGCAAGCGTTAAACACTAAACCTGCCCAACTGCACAGGTCGAATTATTTCGACATCAAGCCCTAAGGATGTGGTCAACTTGGAATTGCTGTTGCCTAGCTTTTCAGTTGACTTTTTTCACGGATTTTGCTAGGTTGTGCATGCTTTCGGCATATTTTATAGGTCTCTCAGATTTTTACATAATTAACTAGCGCCCATCCATAAATGGCTATTTTCCGCAATCTCTGCGTCAGATTCAGATTTTAATCCTCAAAATACCCAATGTATTCCTGCGGTTAAAATCTTCGTCTTCCTTGACCTTGACAAAATATCTCATTTCCGGATGGACAATAACTATACAATAAAGAGGTGAGACTTGATTCCACGCTATACAAGAGAAGAAATGAGTAGGATATGGGAGGACGAAAACAGGTTCAATAAGTGGCTTAAGGTTGAGATACTCGTCTGTGAAGCCCTTGCTGAACTCGGTGAGGTCCCCCCAATGGCCATTAAGAACATTCGTGAAAAGGCCGCATTTGACATAAAGAGGATCGATGAAATTGAAAGGATTACAAAACACGATGTCATTGCATTCCTGACATCCGTGGCGGAAAATGTTGGAGAGGATTCTAGATATATCCACCTGGGCTTGACCTCTTCCGACATCCTGGACACATCGCTGGCCATTATGTTGAGAGAGGCGGCCGATATAATAATCTTTGATTTGGAAGGTCTCCTTTCTTCCCTTAAGAAGAAGGCATATCAATACAAAGACACGGTCATGGTCGGGAGAACCCATGGTATTCATGCTGAACCGATCACCTTCGGCATGAAGATGGCCATTTGGTACGATGAGACCACAAGAAATCTCAACAGAATGAGGAAGGCAAAGGATTCCATAAGTTACGGCAAAATATCCGGGGCAGTGGGGACTTTTTCTTTCATCCCTCCCTTTGTGGAAGAGTATGTTTGCCAGAGATGTGATTTGAGACCTGCGCCTGTTTCAAGCCAGATTATTCAGAGAGATAGACACGCGGAATACCTTACCACATTGGCCATAATAGCCAGTTCGATAGATAAGTTTGCAACGGAGATCAGACATTTACAACGCACAGAGGTCTTTGAGGCGGAAGAGTTCTTTTCCGGAGGTCAGAAGGGGTCTTCCGCCATGCCCCACAAACGGAACCCTGTTCTCTCCGAGAACCTGTCGGGTCTCGCCAGGGTAGTGAGGGGAAACTCTCTGGCTGCCCTGGAGAACATGCCTCTATGGCATGAGAGAGACATCAGCCACTCCTCCGGAGAGAGGATAATATTACCGGATAGCACCATAATAACTGATTTCATGTTAAATAGGTTCACAGGTATTATGGATGGATTACAGGTATATCCGGAAAACATGCTGAAAAATCTGGATAGGATGAACGGTTTGATATTTTCCCAGGGGCTGCTCTTGGCCTTGGCGCGAAAAGGTGTAAGTCGTGAGGATGCTTATCAAATAGTCCAGAGAAACGCCATGAGAGTATGGGAGGAAGGTGTTGATTTTCTAAGGCTCGTCTTACAGGACAAGGCCATAATGAAGATCCTGACCCAAGATGAAGTCGAAGAATGCTTTGACCTGAACCGGTATCTGATACATATAGACGAAATTTTTAAGAGAGTTTTTGGCTGAGGAGACGGAGGAGACGGAAAATTGCTGGCAAGGATATATGTGACGTTAAAGAAGGGTGTGCTGGACCCACAAGGGAAGGCTGTCCAACATTCCCTGGAGTCACTGGGCTATGATAAGGTAAAAGACGTGAGGTTGGGGAAGTATATGGAGGTTAAACTCGATTACAGCCGTGCAGGCGAGTCCGAGCCCATAGTGAGAGAGATGTGTGAAAAGCTGTTAGCCAATCCGGTAATAGAAGATTATCGGTTTGAGATTACCGAAGAGTAAACCCTCACAGCCTTCCGGAGCACCTATGAAATTCGGCGTAATAGTATTTCCCGGGTCGAATTGTGACCATGATTGCTACCATGTGGTAAAGCATGTGTTCAAGCAAGATGCAGAGTTCGTTTGGCACAAGGAGAGTAGATTGGCATCCTATGACTGTCTCATTCTTCCTGGTGGATTTTCCTATGGCGATTATTTGAGACCCGGCGCTATCGGAAAGTTCTCTCCCATAATGAAGGAAGTAAGAAGGTTTGCCAGTGATGGGGGTTTGATCCTCGGGATATGTAATGGTTTTCAAGTTCTCTTAGAAACAGACCTGTTGCCCGGGGCTATGATGAGGAATAGATCTCTAAAATTCATCTGCAAGGATCTTTACCTCCGGCTGGAAGAAGATGACACCCCCTTTACTAATCGAGGAAGGGTAGGGGACATGTTGAAAATGCCTATTGCCCATTTCGATGGAAACTATTTTGTCGATGATAAGACATTGCAGGAACTGGAGGAGAATCATCAAATATTGTTCCGGTATTGTGACCATAACGGGGATGTTACCACTGATGCCAACCCCAATGGTGCCATGCGGAACATAGCCGGGATATGCAACAGGGAAAGGAACATCATGGGTATGATGCCACATCCTGAGAGGTGTTCTGAGAGCATACTGGGGAATGAAGACGGGAGGCTCATCTTCGAGTCTATTATCGATGCAGGGGTTGTACTACGCTAATAAGTTCTCTTAAAACACCTAGATAAGCATACTATATTAAATTAAATTCTATGAAAATAGCATAACCGGGTAACAAGTAATGCGTAATGAGCCGAGAGTCACTGAAGAATTGGTCAAAGAGCACGGATTAACTGAGGAAGAGTATGACAAGATAAAGCTGATTCTAGGAAGAGACCCTAACTATACGGAATTAGGTATTTTATCCGTTATGTGGAGTGAGCATTGCAGTTACAAAAGCTCTAAGGTCTTTCTGCAGGATCTGCCCACCGAAGGGGAACATATCATTCAAGGTCCGGGCGAGAATGCAGGCATCGTCGATATTGGAGATGGGTTGGCCATTGTCTTTAAGATGGAGAGTCATAATCACCCGTCCTTTATCGAACCCTATCAAGGAGCAGCTACAGGCGTAGGAGGGATTCTGCGGGATATTTTCACCATGGGGGCCAGACCTGTCGCTTCCCTCAATTCTCTCCGTTTTGGTGCGTTCGATCACCCTAAGACCAGGTATCTGCTTAACGGAGTCGTCGCAGGAATAGCGGGCTATGGCAACTGCATGGGTGTACCTACCGTGGGAGGCGAAGTCTACTTCAACGCGTGTTACAATGGAAACATACTCGTCAATGTCTTCACTCTGGGATTAATTAAGAAAGAAAAGATATTCAAAGGGGTTGCATATGGGCCAGGGAACCCTGTTATTTATGTTGGCTCTAAGACGGGCAGAGATGGTATCCACGGAGCAACCATGGCCTCAGAAGAGTTTGATGAGAAGTCTTCTGAGAGGCGCCCCACGGTTCAGGTTGGCGATCCTTTCACAGAGAAGCTTTTGCTGGAAGCCTGCCTTGAAGTTATGGACACGGATCATGTGGTGGGGATCCAGGATATGGGCGCGGCGGGCCTGACCTGCTCATCTTGCGAGATGGCAAGCAGAGCAGGGACAGGGATAGAGATGGATCTTTCCATGGTTCCGAAACGGGAAGAGGGGATGACCCCGTATGAATTGATGTTATCGGAATCTCAAGAGCGGATGCTCCTTGTCGTAAAAAAAGGCCGCGAAAGAGAAGTGACGGAGATATTTGAGAAATGGGACCTGGATGTATCCATAGTGGGTAAGGTTACAGATGACGGTATGCTTCGGGTAATCGACGATGGTGTGACGGTCGTAGAGATACCGGCCAAAATTTTAGCTGAAGAATCTCCGGTCTATATCAGACCTAAAGAGAGGCCCCAATACCTCTCAAAGACAGAGAAATTTTCAACTGACAAGATTCCCGAAGCGGGAAATCATGGAGAGGTTTTGATCAAGCTCTTGGGGTCCCCAAATATTGCCAGCCAGGAATGGGTGTACAGACAGTATGACCATATGGTACGTACCAACACCGTTGTCCTCCCCGGCTCTGATGCGGCTGTTATAAGGGTGAAAGGCACGAAGAAGGGCATCGCACTGACGGTTGATTGTAATAGCCGTTACGCTTACCTCGATCCTTACCTGGGAGGGATGATAGCCGTTGCCGAGTCATCGAGGAATTTAGTATGTTCCGGTGCTAAGCCTCTGGCAATAACCGATTGCCTGAACTATGGTAATCCGGAGAAGCCGGATATAATGTGGCAGTTTGACCAATCCACCAAGGGACTGAGTGAGGCGTGTAAAAGATTCAACACACCGGTGGTGGGCGGAAATGTCAGCTTTTACAATGAAACCCGGGGGGAGGGGATTCATCCCACACCTACGGTGGCAATGGTTGGCCTTATCACTGATATCGGTCTCCATATGACCCAGTGGTTTAAGAGGGACGGCGATCAGGTGGTATTGCTGGGAAAAAACTGCGGAGAACTGGGAGGCACTGAATACCTTGCGGCTATACATGGCCAGGAGGAGGGACCCCCTCCGAGGCTTGAATTGGATTTGGAGATATCCGTCCAGGATACTTGTCTTGAGGCCATCCAGGAGGGGATGATTATGTCAGCCCATGATTGTTCGGAAGGCGGTATAGCCGTGGCCCTGGCAGAGTGCTGCTTCTCGGGACCGAAATCCTGCCATGGCGTCGCGGTAAATATCAGCGGTGACAATATGAGAGGGGACTGCCTTCTTTTCGGAGAATCTCAGTCGCGGATCATAGTCTCATTGTACGAAGACAGGTTGGATGATTTGCGCAAGATAGCGGAGAGAAACAATACGCCATTGAGTGTTATTGGAAGAGTGGGCGGAGACAGGTTAGTAATTAATGACCTCATTGATTGTCCTGTGACCCGGCTTGAACAGGCATGGAGAAGGGGCATTGAAGAGAGGCTTTGACGGGCGCGGATCAGGGGACGATAATGCTGGATAAATTGAGAGAAGAATGTGGGGTCTTTGGGGTCTATGGACACCCTGAAGCCTCAAACCTGACCTATCTTGGATTATATGCCCTCCAACACAGGGGGCAAGAAAGTGCGGGGATTGTATCGTCAGACGGGACTATCCTCCGTTCCCACCGCCAGATGGGTATGGTTTCGGATATATTTAACCAGGATATATTGGACAAATTGATCGGTTGCAACGCCATAGGTCACGTCCGCTATTCGACGGCGGGCTCCAGTTTACTAAAAAATGTACAGCCGTTCGTTGTAAGTTACTCTCGCGGTGGTATTGCCGTTGCGCACAACGGGAATTTTGTCAATGCCAAACTCCTGAGAGACAGGCTTGAGGGAAATGGTTCGATCTTTCAATCTACCATGGATACAGAGATTGTGATCCATCTTCTGGCAGCTTCTCGTGAGTCCTCACTGGTTGATCGTATCAGCGATGCTGTTTCGGCTGTGAAAGGGGCGTACTCCATGCTATTCCTTACTGAGAACGAGATGATCGCTGTTCGTGATCCGTATGGCTTTAGGCCACTGGTTTTGGGGAGACTTAAAGACGCCTATGTCGTATCCTCGGAGACGTGCGCCCTCGACTTGATAGAAGCCGAATATATCCGGGAGATTGAACCTGGAGAGGTTGTTCTCATTGACGACAACGGCCTCACCTCTTATAGACCGTTTCCCTCGGTGAACAGGTTCTGTATATTTGAATTAATCTACTTTTCACGCCCTGATAGCACCGTATTCGGACGAAACGTCTATACCGCCAGAAAAGAGATGGGCAGACAGTTGGCAAAGGAAAACCCTGTTGATGCTGATATTGTAGTACCTGTTCCTGATTCGGGGATACCTGCTGCTATCGGTTATGCTGAGGAATCGGGAATACCTTTTGAGACGGCACTCATAAGGAATCATTATGTGGGGCGGACTTTTATAGAACCTCGGCAATCCATAAGGAATTTTGGCGTAAAACTCAAGCTTAACCCGGTAAAGGGGTTTTTTGAGGGGAAACGGGTGATAATCATTGATGATTCCATAGTCAGGGGAACAACCTCTCGCAAGATAATCGATATGGTCCGAAACGTCGGAGCCGCAGAGATCCATGTCCTAATAAGTTCCCCACCTATCGCTTATCCGTGCTTTTATGGTATTGATACCCCCACCAAAACCGAACTCATTGCCTCTTCCTACACTGTCTCGGAAATCAATGAGTTCCTGACCTCGAACACCCTGGCATACTTGAGTATTGAAGGGCTGAAGAGATCGATCAAGAACAATGGGCGCGAGTTTTGTACAGCATGTTTTACTGGAGAATACCCCATAGCGCCTCCTGTAGACCAGGGCTCGAGACAACTAACCCTCTTCGAGAAGGAAATCGCCGTAGTCTAACTCCAATCCATTAGCGGCTTCCCCCCCTAAACCAGAAAGATGAGGTTTCAAGTTAAACTTTTGTATACTAAAGGATATTGATAATTCTTTAGGGTAGGGGGTATGGACGCTAATTACAGAGATAGACTATTAGAATTATTAAGAGAAAAATCTTATGAAAGGGGAAGGTTTGTCCTGTCATCCGGGAGAGAAAGTGATATGTATGTTGACGGGAAACAGACAACCCTTCATGCGGAAGGCTCGTATTTGGTTGGTAAGATACTTTACGACATGATCAGAGGGTCCGATTTCTCCATAGAAGGGGTAGGGGGCTTAACCTTAGGGGCAGATCCGATCGTCACGGCTGTGTCTCTGATTAGTTATTTGGAAGGAAATCCCGTCCAGGCGTTTATTATCAGAAAAGAACCGAAGACACACGGAAAGTCGGTATGGGTTGAGGGAGCGAAGAACCTGAACAAGGGAGCCAAGGTTGCCATAATAGATGATGTTGTAACCACGGCAGGGTCAACCTTGAAGGCAATTCGCCGTGCTGAGGAAGAGGGTTTTCAGGTGGTTATGGTAATGGCTTTAGTGGACAGGGATGAGGGTGGGAGAGAGAACTTAATGGAAGAAGGGTACCAATTGGAGGCCATATATACAAGGAAGGATCTTGTCGGGTGTTGATTCTTATGAGCTTGTCCGGTTTATTGTGTATTCTGTTCCTTTTGATTGCTTTGACCTTTACTACTGTCTCCCCTGTTTTACCTGCGAGAAGTCCCTTGGCAGACACCATCCCGCGCCAATTGATCGATATGGGAGGTGGGGACAACCCATGCGCACTTCTGGTTGAGAAATCAAAACAGAAACTCTATCTGTACGCCAATCAAAAGTGGAGAGAGCTCTGGCTTAGTGTGGTCAGGAGTGGAGATAGGTTTAAGAAGATATTCCGGGCGAGGGAAGGATGAAAAGAGATTTTCTTACGATTGTGTTTATGAGGCATGCAGGGAAGGTACGATCATTCGAGATGAGAACCCGGGTGTTCATTTTCCTCATTATTTTTCTGCCGTGTTTAGTTTTAGCTTCTCTGTACTTTACCTGTGGATACTTTTTACTGGTTCGGGAGAATGCTTCACTGAGAAAGGAGATTGGAAAAGTTGAGGCAGAGATTGAATCCCTGAACGTTAAAGTAAGGGAATGTGATGATCACAAGAAATGGTCAAGTACGATCCTTTCAAGCCTCTTGAACGCTGTCAAAATAAAGCCGTCAGAACAAAAGAAAAGCGCTAAGTCCGGGAGTGGTGGTGTGCAGTCCGGTAAAGGGAAGTCGAAGATAGGAAACCTCCTTTCCTCTGAAGTAAGCATCTCAGATTTCAAGGTGAGGACCGATAAATCAGAGCCAAACACGATGAACATTAACTACACAATTATCAACAACGATGAATCCCATGGCATGATCTCCGGATACACAGCAGTGATAGCGCAGAATATGGACATTACCCCGCCGATCTTTAAAGCGGTTCCGGAGGTTGGAATTAGAAACGGGGTCCCAATGAATTGGAGAAAGGGAGAATTATTCTCCATAAGATACTTAAAACATATGAAATTTCCAGTGGAAAAGCCAAAAGGGGATGCCGTGTTTATGGAGGTGGTGATCTTCATCTATTCCCCTGAAGGGAAACTTCTATTGCGGAATTCATTTGATGTCACAATGTAAAAAAGGTTATACTTAGGGACGAGACTGAAATAACTTCCTCAAGTTGGCGCTCAGATTTAGGTTAGATTTGTTCGATCTGAAAGCGCAAAACCGCAGGAATAGTCTTACCTATTTCGAGGATTT
>DAOWME010000174.1 GCA_030643245.1 Deltaproteobacteria bacterium | reverse complement strand
GTTCTTTCTTAACGCTCACTAAAATGCTCAAACAGCTGCACGGATTAAAATTTGACCACCGTTGAATCTGTGCCGAGACCGTTTTTTTATTAGAAAGTGTAAACTACTTTATAGCTTTTATGAAGGATGCCACTAAAGTTAATTTATTCTGCTTATTTTATAAACCAGATCTTGGTCAGAATCAAAATCAGCAGTGTTTTGTAGCGTATTCCTTAATTTTAGGCATTCTAGGCACTTCAAACTTTAGGCACTCATTATTTTTAGATGAAGTTAGAACTGATTTTCTCGAAAGTTATAAGAAGTGTAAACGGGCAAATGAAGGATGCCTATAGAATTAGGTTAGGGAGGTAATGCATGTCAAAAGGCTTGGGAAATATCATGAAGCAGGCTAAGGTGATGCAGGAAAGGATCGGAAAGATCCAGGAAGAACTGGCCAATAAAACCATAGAAGCTTCTGCAGGTGGAGGGATGATTACAGCGGTGGTTAATGGGAGACAGGAATTGGTTTCCATAAAGATAGATCCTGAGGTTGTGGATCCCAATGATATCGAGATGCTGGAGGACCTTACAATGGCCGCAGTAAATGAAGGTATAAAAAGGTCCCAGGAGATGATGGCGGAGGAGATGAGTAAGATCACCGGTGGGATAAAGATTCCCGGGCTAATGTAATTATAACGGCCGCAGTCGTTATTTTTCCCAAACGTAACCACTCTGCCCACCGACCTCATAGAAAGGGACAGGATGTCCGATTCACGCTTTGCTGCTCCTATCAATCGGTTGATAGCCAGCTTGAAGAAGCTTCCCGGGATAGGGGAAAAGACAGCTACCCGTCTTGCCCTGCATATACTTAACTCATCCAGGAAGGAGGCTGAGGAGTTGGCCAGGAGTGTAACCGATGTAAAGGATAAGATCTCGTTCTGTCCTGTTTGTTTTAATTTCTCCGATAGGAGTCCATGCGAGGTGTGTAGGGATGAGACGAGGGACGATAAGACAATCTGTGTTGTGGAGGAACCCGCAGATTTCCTGGCAATCGAGAAGACTGGAAAATATAGGGGTAAGTACCACATATTACAAGGGGTTCTCTCACCCCTGGATGGCATCAGCCCCGAAGAAATAAAAGTGAGAGAGTTGATGGAAAGACTGCGTTGTGGAAAGATAAAGGAGGTTATTATCGCCACAAACCCCTCAGTTGAAGGAGAGGCTACAGCTATCTACCTGGCCAAATTGATTAAACCCAAGGGGATAAAGGTGACAAGAATTGCCTATGGGATTCCTGTGGGGGGTGATATTGAATACACGGATGGGGACACGTTAAGCAGGGCTATGGAAGGAAGGAGAGATATCTAAGAAGTTACTAATTCTAGATGAAGGGAAGGTAGAATGAATCCGAAAAAGAGTACCATTGAAGGCAATGAAGCGGCATCCCACGTGGCTTATGGATTGAGTGAAGTGGCCGCAATCTATCCCATTACACCATCGAGTAGTATGGGTGAGTACTGCGACGAATGGGCCGCTCACGGGAGGAAAAATATCTTTGGCCAAGTTATGAAGGTGGTGGAGATGCAGTCGGAAGCGGGCGCTGCGGGCGCTGTGCATGGAACGCTTTCTGCAGGGACTCTGGCGACAACCTTTACCGCATCCCAGGGCCTCCTGCTCATGATACCTAACATGTACAAGATTTCCGGGGAAGTTATGCCCACTGTTTTTCATGTATCCGCCCGCGCCATTGCCACACATGCCCTCTCCATATTCGGGGACCACTCGGATATCAATGCTGTGAGACAGACCGGTTTCTGTTTGCTGGCATCGGCATCTGTGCAGGAGGTGATGGACTTGGGCCTTGTGGCGCATCTCGCCAGTATTCGCGCCAGCCTTCCTTTTATCCATTTCTTCGATGGATTCCGAACGTCGTCTGAAGTACAGAAGATAGAGATGATTGATTATGCCGACATGGCAAAACTGGTGGACTGGGAGGCCATCGATGGTTTCAGAGCCAGGGCCATGAATCCGGAACACCCACAACTCAGGGGAACCGCACAGAATCCCGATGTATTTTTCCAGAACCGGGAAGGGGCCAACCCTTTTTACTGCCGCGTTGCCCATATTGTGCAGGAAGAAATGAATAAGGTTAGTGACCTGGTGGGTCGTTCATATGACCTGTTCGATTACGTGGGGGATCCGGAAGCAGACAGGATAATCATTTCCATGGCATCGAGTTGCGATGTTATAGAAGAAACGGTGAATTACCTTAACGGGCTTGGAGAGCGGGTCGGTCTTGTCAATATCAGACTGTACCATCCGTTTTCCATTGAACACTTTTTAAGGACCTTGCCTGCCACAGCACAAAGGGTTGCTGTTCTTGAGAGGGTTAAGACGCCAGGGGCTTTGGGAGAGCCACTTTTTCAGGATGTGTGCACTGTCTTCCACGGGAAAAAGGATGCGCCGATCCTTGTAGGCGGAAGGTACGGACTCGGGGGCAAGGATTTTACCCCTACCATGGTAAAGGCGGTCTTTGACAATCTTCGTTCAACCGCTCCCAAGACCCATTTTACCGTAGGTATTGTGGATGATGTAACCCACACCTCTCTCGAATTAGGTCCCGAGATCGATCCTTCTCCAGAGGGAACGGTGCGGTGCAAGTTTTGGGGGCTCGGTGCGGATGGAACTGTCGGGGCAAACAAAAACGCAATAAAGATAATCGGTGAAAACACGGACATGTTTTCACAGGCCTACTTTGCCTATGATGCCAAGAAATCCGGCGGTATAACCATGTCTCACCTCAGGTTTTCACCCCACAAGATCCAGTCCCCCTATCTCCTGACCAAATCCGACTTTATTGCCTGCCACAACCCTGCGTTTGTCAACCAGTACGATATTCTGGACGGTATCAAGGAGGGAGGCGACTTTCTTCTCAACTCACCGTGGACCCTTGAGGAGATGGAGACAGAACTTCCCGATCATATGAAGAGGGTAATCGCAGGTAAAAAGCTCAGTTTTTATAATATTGATGCGGTCAAGATCGCTGCCGAATTGGGGCTCGGCGGACGCATCAACATGATTATGCAGGCGGCGTTTTTTCAGATAGCCAAGGTCATCCCTCCTGAGGAAGTCTTCGAATACATGAAGGAAGCCATCAAAAAGACGTATGGAAAGAAGGGGGATGAGGTCGTCCGGATGAATATCGATGCTGTGGACAATGCCGTCAGTGCCTTGAAAAAGATAGAGACACCTCAGTCATGGGCCGATGAGGGCCGGGAGGCCTACGCAGAAGAAGACGTGCCTGAATTCGTAACCGATGTAATGCGACCGATGCTGGCCCAGCAGGGAGACAGACTCCCGGTCAGCGCCTTCAGTCCGGACGGTATTTTTCCCACGGGCACCACAAAATATGAAAAGCGAGGTGTGGCCATCAACATCCCGGAATGGCAACCGGATGAATGCATCCAATGCAACCAGTGTTCGTTTGTGTGTCCCCACGCAGCAATCCGTCCTGTCTTGGCCCGGGACACAGACCTCCATGGGGTCCCTCAAGATTTTGTGACCGTTGAGGCCAAAGGAAAGGAATTAAAGGGGCTGAGATACCGCATTCAGGTGAGCCCTCTTGATTGTGTCGGATGCGGTAATTGTGCGGACATATGCCCGGCCAAGGAGAAGGCCCTTGTCATGAAGCCGTTAGCCACACAGATGGAAATACAAATCCCTAATCACAAAATTTCCACGGAGCTTCCTGTTATGGACAACTTGATGCCGGTCACGTCGGTGAAGGGCAGTCAATTCTGCCGGCCTCTCTTTGAGTTCTCAGGGGCATGTCCCGGGTGTGGTGAAACACCATACATCAAGGTTATTACACAGCTGTTCGGTGATCGAATGATGATTGCCAACGCAACGGGTTGTTCTTCCATCTATGGCGGATCGGCCCCGGTTTGCCCCTATACAATTAATGAGAAGGGACATGGTCCTTCATGGTCCAATTCTCTTTTTGAGGACAACGCAGAGTATGGTTTTGGGATGGAGCTGGGCGTAACCTATAGACGAGAGAAATTGGCTGAGATGATTCGTGAGGCCTCAAATCTTCATGTATCCGATGAACTTAAACAGGCATTCCAGGGATGGCTGGAGAACATGAATGGTACGGATAAGTCAAGGGAATATGGCAACAAGATAGAAGATCTCATTGAAGCCCATCTTGAAGATACTGAAGGTGTTGTCAATCCATTAATTCTCCATATTTTGGACATGTGTGATCTTCTCGTGAAGAAATCCATTTGGGCCTTCGGCGGTGACGGATGGGCCTATGATATCGACTATGGTGGATTGGACCATGTCATCGCCCTCGGTCATGATATAAATATCCTTGTCCTCGATACTGAGGTCTATTCTAATACAGGCGGTCAATCCTCAAAAGCAACGCCCACAGGAGCTGTCGCTAAATTTGCGGCCAGTGGCAAACCCATCGGCAAAAAGGATCTGGGGAAGATGGCCATGACATACGGTTATGTATACGTAGCCTCTGTGTCCATGGGCGCAAACAAGAATCAGTTTATAAAGGCTCTCGTGGAAGCAGAGGGTTACCCCGGACCATCTCTGATCATAGCTTATTCTCCGTGCATAAATCACGGGATCAACATGGGCAAGAGCCAGGAAGAGGGAAAGAGGGCCGTGGAATCTGGGTATTGGCCCCTCTATCGCTACGATCCAAGGCTTAAGAAAGAGGGGAAGAATCCCTTTCTGCTTGATTCAAAGGAGCCAAAAGGTAATTTCCAGGAATTTATCAAGAGTGAGGTGCGTTATTCAAGCCTGCTGAAAACCTTTCCAGAGAATGCAGATGCCCTTTTTCAAAAGGCTGAGGAAGAGATGAAGCAAAGGTATGATGCATACAAGCGCATGGCAGATCAAAGCGATTAACCTGTTTTTCTCAAAAAATCCTTGACAAGAGGAACAGAAAAGGTTATTGTTTATAGTTATTTTGGGACTATTTCAAAACCATACGAATCGTCAGATACTCCCCGGTAGCTCAACCGGCAGAGCGGGTGGCTGTCAACCACTAGGTCGTAGGTTCGAATCCTACCCGGGGAGCCAGAATTCAATCCGCTGAATTCAGCGGTTCTTATTTAACGCAAGACCCCGTGGGTTGATCCCCTCGGGGTTTTGTCGTTTCTGTTGAATCCTCGCGTACTTACACCGCTTCGCACACCCCTCCCTATTCTCCGTTTCGAAGATCTACGCTTGGGATTCTGGTGCAACCGTAGGGGGTCTCATCCGCGCTCACCGATAATGTCCTCTCCTGATTCTCCCATTCTCCGTTTTTCGAGTCTGCTTGTTTAACAGCCCAGTTGCGTCCGGGTTGCCACACCGACATTTCGAACCTCCCTCCGGTAGGTATCCATCGAAAGCCGAACCGATATTCGGTCCGGTAAGACATTGACCACCGCACCACGCTCTTGCTCTGCCATACACGATGGCGGACTCGCGGGAACGAGCGGATCAACTGCAACAATCACCCGATCCGGGCCGGGGACATCATCGGCACGACATATAACGCCGACTATCTTTTCCGGCGTTTCAAGCTGCGGCGTTTCGCCCAGGTGGACAGTGAGCTGCTTTTCCGTCTGGCGCACAAATCCTACCGGGAGGACCGGATTGATATTGACAGGTTCAAGGCTCGCCTTGAGCTTTGCCGGGACCAGATAACAGCAGTGCTAGCCTCCCGGCACGACCCCGAAACGCAGGCCCGCATACGTTTTCAAGGCTGCAGCCGGCTGGTGACTGGGATCTGGTCCACGGTGAACTGGTCACTTTCACCGACCCGCTCCGCGACCTGCCTCCTATCGACCGGCTGGAAGGCTTTCGGCCTGTCGAACACAGTATGTACCAGCGGGTAATGGTGGCGGCACGAGCTAAAACCGGCATCACATCTGTCTGGCTCTACAGGATGGAATGCCGACCTTAATGGGAAAGAGTCGCCAACGGTCGATGTGGGCGTACTTGAACCTGCTTGTGCGGTCTTATCCTGATAAAAACAATTGACAGCGGGCATTTGCCTATGTATATTAGCCCAAGGTTTAAATTGGGAGAGCTGTGCCCAGCTATCCCGTTTTCGCCTCTGGCGAATGTAGCTATTAACCAAATCGCCCATGAGGAGCAAAAGAAATGGCCGAGATAGAAGACCGTTGGTTATCAGTAGATGAAATAGGCAAGTACCTCGGAGTCAGCAGCGACACCGTGTACCGATGGATCGACAAACACAACATGCCCGCTCATCGTATGGGTCGTCTTTGGAAGTTCAAGAGAGAGCAAGTTGATTCGTGGGTTGAAGCTGGAGGGGCCAGCACGTCCCAGGCAGCTAACGAGACCTCTAAGATTAGGAAACGAGAGTTATAATGGCCCGACTTGAAGAACTAAAACGCGGAGTGACTGTCAAAGGCATCCTGACTGACGGATTTATCACCGTTGTCGATGTGTCTTGGATCGGCTCCGTTGCCATAGAACTCACATACAAGGACAGCAAAGGTAAACTGGCCAACGAGCTGATCTATCGGGACCGCGAAGGCGATCTCGAAATCCTGGAATCCG
>DAOWME010000163.1 GCA_030643245.1 Deltaproteobacteria bacterium | reverse complement strand
TTATTCTACTTATTTTATAAACCAGATCTTGGTCAGAACCAAATTCAGCAGTCTTTTGGAGCGTATTTCTTAACTTTAGGCATTTTAGGCATTTCAAACTTCAGACACTCATTATTTTTAGATTAAATTAGGACTAACTTTATCGAAAGTTATAAAAAGTGTAAAGTGGTAAATGAAGGATGCTTAGTTTTTCAGAAAAATATAATTCGCCCTGTCCATAACAATCGTATTAGTACAACAATATCAAGCAGATACAATTATTAAAGCAAGTTTCATGCCAGGGAAAACCTAAGTTGGAGTACTATAATTCATTTTTTTTCATTTCCCGACTAGATTCCTGCCTTCGCGGGAAAGACGGAACTTTATGCACTATTTACTTTATTGTCATTCCCGCGGAAGCGGGAAACCAGAATTGAAAAAGTTTAAACTGATAAATGAAAGATGCCGAAATAGGTAAGACTATTCATCACGACGTCATCGCTGATATCCGCGGGGACCGGAAGGGCGGTTCCGCCGTCATCCAACCCGTTTACGCCTAAACTGACGATGCGGGCGGAACTTTTATCCTGAGATGGGTTCATCAAGATATGATAGTAACCCCCCCCCATGAATCGGTAATCACAGGGTACCACTCGTCGTCGAGGAGGTAATGGTACCGTGTATCCGGCTCCATATACGGACCCCGCCAGCCGCGCTTTGTATGTCTGTTCCACGCCATGAGGCTGTCGCCCCCCACAAAACCCCGCATCTCTTGGTATTCGGGGTTTCCGGCGCCATCGTTCTTGAGACAGAGATACCTTGAGGCGTATTGGGGGCTCCCTCATCCTCCGGGATCAAGCCGAGATCGAGATATAGCCTCTCCCTTATAGCCTTCTTCATATTATCCATCTCGCTCAAGGTCGCGATCACCGCCCCCCTCTCCTGGGTTCGCCCCACCACCATGGCCACTGATCCGATGAGGAAACCGATGATGAAAATGACCACGATGATTTCCGTCAGGGTAAAGCCTTTTGCGGACCGGAGACCCCAATCCACACGGTCGCTATTCCTCCTGTCATCCCGTTTTGAAATTGCCTCGAAACTTCCTTTCCCACTCCTATTCAAAGATCGGCCTCCCGAGAATTGTTTGATAGCAATACTCCAGAGATACCAAGCATCTCCCTGCCGCAAAGACCCGCACCTTGGCGTATCTATTTCGGTCTGTCCTGATCACGTAAATGTTATCTGTCATCTCTAATACCTTGTCAGCCGATTTCTCCCCGTGCCAGCTATCACCCACAGGATACGCAGAGACAAGCTCAAGTGAATGATTCGCCATCCAATAAATGAAGAGGTCTGAGGTTTTGTCCAGAATCAATTCTGCCAGTTCTTCCGCCCTCATCGACGGAAACCGGCTGAAGGGCGGACCTGGAAGGTTAAAGTCCTCCTGGTTTTCATAGGCGAGGAGGGTCTTCTGGTTGTAAAGGTAATGGATGCCCGGCATGAGACCTGGCCACCCCGCGATAAAGGGCATGGCCCGGGTCAAGGAACCCGGAGCGATCATATGCAGGGCAAGGGCCGCATTCCCATCTCCATAAGTGGCCACATGGTCCGCCACAGCATCTCCCAGTTCTTCCATAAAGGCCGTTTGTGCCGCAACAAACGGCATTTCCGTTAGAATTGAACCGATGATCCCTTCGCCCATCTCGTACCACTCCTCATCACAAAGGGAGACATCGGCGCCATGAACGCCAAGGACTAGACTCATATCAGCCGGGTCCTTTCCATCTATTAATTCGCTTACCCGGGCCTTTTGTGTCTCCTGCATAAAGGGGTGATCTTCCACAGCGCTTCCCAGAAAGACCTCAAGACCGGAAAGATCGGGTTTGCCTTCCCCGGTTTTGCCCAGGTTCCAGTCTCCGGACAGATCACCTTCTTCAACTACCCACTCTCCATCCACCATTCGTTTCTTTGTCCAGGAACCTGTGAATGTACCGACCATATCATTGAAGTCGGTAGTTCCGGTTACCTCAGATAGTGTGACTTCACAATAATACTCCCCGTCAGCGGAGTAACCTGATAGATTGCCTTCCAGGATCAGATTTCCTGCTTCATTTACTGTGCCGCCAACGCCGCCTTCCAGTTTATCGACGTGTTCATCAAAGTTGAGGAGGGCCATCTCTCCGCTCAGATCGGATCCCTTTTCGCAAATAAATCCCTCAAAAACAAAGCTGCCCAATCCTTCATCAACCAGATTGCCGGTCCATGTAGAGGTAAGTGGTTCCACTGATTGTCCCATCAACCAGCGAATCTCTTCAATGTGGCCGCTGCAATTGTTGACCATGAGTGGAACAACCCCTACCCATTCCACGCCTTCACAACGCAGCCGGTCCAGGGCCTCAACAATACCCTTGCCTGTAAGCCCCAATTCCTCATTGCGGGGATCTTCCTCAACCATCTCGTCTTCCAGGAATGCCAGTTCGATCGGCAGGTCAGGATACTCCGGGTGCAGCGTCTTTATCCTGTCCACGGCCTCGTCCACTGCCAGGTTCCATTCCGGGGCAGGCTCGCCGTGGGCTATGATCAGTATCCCCGGATTATCCGGCCCGTGATGCAGTGTCACATCCGATACATCGAGAAGCGTATCCCAATCGACCTGGCCCACATTGGCCCCCGATACCCCGCATGTATAATTGAGGCGCATATACGGCCAGCCGTGTCTCAGATGTTTTATGCAGATATCCCAGCCCGGCCATTCAGGAAGCGTATCCGCAGCCACAATACGGCTGGCGCCTGAGTCAAGATCGATAAATACATCGAGATGCTCATGGACCGCCCGTTCTCTCAGCCTGGCATGAAAGGGATTTTCTATAACTGAGCCAATCCGCAGAGGATTTTTCAACATAAAAGGACTCCCTCCCCGGGGCATGTTCTCTTGACCTTGATTGGTGCCCATTCCGAATTGGTTCGGCGCAAAATCGTAGCCTCCTACAGTGACGGTTTCTCCTGTTTCAAAGTCGGGTATAGCGAGTTTAAGGTCTTCAAGAGGGGTATCAGGCTCCAGGTAGGTATCGATATCCTTTCCCAACTCATCACTGATTATATTCCTCGATACCAGGGCGGTCATCAGGACCATTTTAGTCAGACGCACCTTTTTGGGAAACAATTTCCCGGAACCCACCTTCCGGAGAGCTCTTTCGAGTCTCAATTTTGCGAGGTAGTATTTTAAAGGATTTCCCCCGCACGCCGTAGCCGCCGCAGTTGTTACGGCATTTATTGTGCCTTCCTGTTTAAAAAACGTAACCAGAGATTTCTCAAAAACGCCTCCATCTTTGCATCTGACAGAGATAAGCGCCTTCCGCCAAAACCAAGGAAAGCCCTCAAAACATATCCTGTAATCTTCATTGACATAACCGGTTGCCTGCAAGTGTCCGTCTATCAGGGCGGCCGCCTCCAGATTACCGAAGTTCTTTCCCGCCTCAGTTAGCGCGTCTATAGTCTCGGAGCTTATGCTGACAAGAGGCGCTCTATGCTTTTTGCCCGTATACAGGCCGCCGCCATCTGCCAGAGCCGCCGAAAACCCCATCAATATGCCGGCGCTTAATAATGCTGTGATTAACATTTTCATTTCCATCTCCATTTTGGCATCTTTCATTTTCCTGTTTATATTTCTTCATGGCCATCCAATCATTACCCATCCCCTGAGCCGACCTGCCATGTTGGCTACGTTTTGCGGCCCAACATGGCAGGGTCCGGTAAAAACCAGGAAGGATCTCCCGGGTCCCGCCCCTTGATGGGGAAGGGAAGGAAGGGTAAATACAATACTCGCACTATTCTCTATAACCCGTCGCCATCATCATAAAGCTGCCAAAATTCCACATCATCCTGCCTGCCGTGTCCAGTGGCATTCACGATGTCGAGCTAAGAGGCAGTCATATCTTTTAACTGGACCTTTTTGATCTGGCCCGACGTGGTGTCACTGGCGTCGATCACATCAATCAAAGTCCAGATAACCGTCGCCGTCGTCGTCATCAAAGGGAAGAGATCCGAAGATACGTTCGGTCTCATGTGACGGTTTGCTATCTGTTCCCGGAGGTGGCATCCTCGGCCTCATGCTCACCCACCTCCTTCAATGCATACTTTGGCTCGTCGTTCTACCGAACCTTTCGGGGGCGCCTGCCGTTGTAAATTCAACCAGCGCATCCCTGAATGTGTTCAAACTCGACCTGCGGAGGAAACGGCAAGGTTTATTTCTCGATTTGCAGGCCTTCTTGATACATTGGCAGGCGTAGTGGCTGTTTATATCGATCGGGCAAAATACCAGGTCTACTTTATCCACGAGCTTTTCCAAGTCCCCTTTCCCCTTTGAGGCATGACCGCAGTGGTTGAAGAAGACTCCCCCAAAGCACTCGACCGTGTCCCGGTAATGCGGCATGAGAGAGTCCTTTCCTCCGATAAAGGCCACCTTTCTCCCTTCAAGGCACAAAGGCACAGTGTCTTCTTCTTCCATGCAGTGAAGGGTGTCAGGCTTATCCATAGTGTTTGAGCTGTCATTTCCGAGACAGGCCGGATACTCGCACGATGTATAGCCCGTGTCATGTAGCCAGCGTTTTTTCTTCAATTCGCGGGTCAGAACTCCTAACTTCCGTTTTAAGGACTCTATTTCCATCTTCTGACTTTCGACTTGCCTTTGGAGAAGGTCACCGCTGAGGGCGGCAAGCTCCCTCTCCAGTTTTTCATTGATCTTTCTTTGCTCCAGCAAAGCACGATCATTCCTTTGCTGCACCAGGGCCGCCTCGGTTTCCAACCGCATCCCCATCTTTGTTTCCATACCCTCTTTCAGGTCTCTGATTTTTCGCTCGAATTTATCACACCGTTCCCTCAGTTCGTTCTTCGCGTTCAATGCCCTTTCGAGCCCTTCGGCCACATCTTCCGGCTCCCCATGGGGCAGCATTCGAGAGAGAGTGTCATAAAATTTTAATGCCTGATGTTCCCTCATGTGTATTGCGTCAAATACTCTCTCATCGATCTTCTCTATCTCTTCATGATCATCCCTGACCGCAAACCAGATAAGGGCTGCAAGAGGGACCCCGTCCAGCCCATCTCCAGTTTCGATAAGCCTGCAAATCTCTTTCTGATCCAGATCCCTGACTCTACCTCTGTATATTCCAAACATGGTCTTCAAGATCCTGTCGATCTGTTTAGAGACCGGGCAGGCGCTGGAGCACAGATTAACGAGCAACGCGTGCTTCTTGGCCGCGGGCAAAGAACGATATTCAGACCCCTTCAATCCCAGTTTATCGAAGACCCTGGCGAGTCCGCTCTCGTCGAATGATAGACCGATAATCTTGCAAACAATGGGGCCTAAGTCCCAAACCTTTCTCTCCGGCATAACTCCTCCTCCTTTCGGTCTCTCAAGAAGACCTTCTTCCCCAGTTTGAGATAACGCCCATCAATCGCAGATTTCAAGACCTCCATGCCGATGGGCTGCAAATTATTGACCCCTTCCAGATCAATGATGATCGGATCGGGACCATTTGAATACTCTTCGATTCTTCTCAAGACCTCACATGCGGCTGAGCCGTCAAACCTGCCCCTGCACTTGAAAATAACTTCCTCGTGATCTATCGATACAAACAACCGGAATTTATGTGCCATCTTCTCTTCTCTCCTTTCGATCCGGGACCGGTTTCCTCAACTGCAAAACCGCGCCCTTTCTCTCAAAAGTCAAACCCCGGCGGGAGCCGCCCAGGAGATCCCACGCTTCCATATACCGGGAGTACTTGCTCGTCTGGTTGCGCCACGGCCCTTTATGGCGCTCGCCTGCCGGGATAGTGAACCCCTTTTTCGGCAAGACGTCGTAAGGGATCACGTAATAGGTGTCTTTGCCTTTTCCGTGGCACACGCAGATGAAAAAATCGCAATCTTCCAACCCGAGACTTGTCCTGGAAAAACCGAAATACACGTTGCGCCCCATCTGGGTTGTGCCGAATGAACTCTTCACACATACCTTATGGTTGTTTACTGTGATGTTATTAGGATATCTACGACCCCGGCAGGTCTTGGGGAGCCCTATGGCATATCCGTGAAGTCTCGCCATTTTCTTGACCTTGATCACAGACGGCCATTCGTCTCGTTTGGGTCTGACGAGATCTCTCTCTTTCAATTCTTCTCTCAGTCTCCTTCTGGCTGCAAGTTTGCTGCTGTGCGTCTCCGTGTAAGGATGCCCGTTTATCTTCCGGTAGACCTGCCGCGCATACTCACGGGTGAAGCCGAAGTGTCTGGCTGTATCTGCCAGAGATGAATCGGGTTTTTCAATGATGCGACGGAAAGTATCAACAGAATCCTTGCCGTACCTTTCGTTAAACCGTCCTGCAAAACAATGGCGCCTTTTAATTCCGCGTATGTTCCTAACCCTCCTGACTATCGGTATGTCAAGGTTCAGCGCGTCGGCTATCTCATAATCATAAAGCCCCTCTATCTCCGCTTTCTCCCTGACGAAAACAGGAAGGTCCACATCGAATCTCTCTCTTACATAGGCCTCAGCAATGTCTAAGTTCATCTTTCCTCCTTGGTTGATTGGTTAATGGCGCAAGGTATAGGGTATAAGGTGTAAGGTGTAAGGATCAAAGCAAGTATAGGAAGTATGTTCAATTTCTTGTACCTTGTACCTTATGCCGCACTTATACCCCTCCTTTCCTTGAAACAAAAAAGCCCGACCGACTATTCCATCGGTTGTGCTTCGAAAGCCTCTCATTTATCGTTGGTCCTTCCAGGACTCGGTTTTTCTCGTTCCCAAGCTGAAGCCTGGGAACGAGGTGTAAGCCACCATTGTTATATTTATTTTATAATGTTTTATTAATCTAATATACTAAACAAAAAAAACTTGTCGAGCTTTTTTTTCCGGTAGCCTGTAAGCTGTTAAGCTTTCTGTGAAAACCTCAAGATTTTGGACTTGTGCAGTTGAGCAGGATTGCGTTAAGCGCCGGCTGCTTGCTTCGTTTGCTTCTTATACGTAAGGACCTGGCCAACTTTAAAAATAGACATACGAGACTTTTCATCCCATTACACATTCAGCCTTATGCAAG
>DAOWME010000139.1 GCA_030643245.1 Deltaproteobacteria bacterium | reverse complement strand
GTTGGCAGCATCCATCAGTTCAGAGGCCAATCTCTCTACCATAGTCTTTTCCGGCCTTTTTCTGGCATAACCTACCAACCACCTTATCGATAGAGCACTTCTTCGCCTATGCCTCACCTCAATAGGAACCTGGTATGTTGAGCCACCAACTCGACGGGATTTAACCTCAATGACTGGCTTAACATTCTCCAACGCCTTTTGAAAAATCCTTAAGGGATCGGACGTTGTTCTCTCTTTAATGAGATCAAAGGAACCATAAGTAATAGATTCGGCTACACTCTTTTTGCCTTTTCGCATAATTACATTAATAAACTTTGTTACAAGTACATCCTTGTACTTTGGGTCTGGCAAAATATCTCTTTTCGGAACTTCCCTTCTCCTAGGCATCTATATACTCCACCGGTTACAGACATACAAAATTTAATTTAACTTTATAACTTATGCTCTACTCAGGCCAATTATTTCAGCCTCGCCCCTTATTCAAGTCTAAGCACTATTGTTATGGACGGGGACGAAATAACTTCCTCAAGTTGGCGCTCAGAAATGGGCCTTCCTTTACTATCAAGGTACTGTAACAGACTTTGCCAGTGATTTAGGCTTGTCTATCTCTCTATCCAAGGAAAGGGCTACGAAGTAGGCAAACAATTGGGCCGGCACCAGCGGCAGAAAAGGCGCTAAGAACCGGCTAACCTTGGGCAGGAGAATGATCTCGTCAAAAAGATCCTCATCATGATCAAAACCGATCCCGATGACGAAACCACCTCTGGCCTTGATCTCCTCCACACTGCTCATGGTGAGTTGATACAGATCTTCCTCTTCTTTTGGAGGCACAAGAACAACTGTATACATATCCTCATCGATTAGAGAAAGGGTGCCATGTTTTAAGAAGCCTCCGGACATCCCCTCGGCGTGCAAGTATGTCACTTCTTTCATCTTGAGGGCAGATTCCAGCGCAAGGGGGTAGTAAAGCCCTCTGCCAAGCCATAACCAGTTTTTGATGTGGGAGTATTTATTGGCAAGGCCACGAATGAATTCAGAATTGTCATTGATGACGGAATTGATCCTCCCGGGAATCTCACTCATTGCCCTTTCGATTTCTCCTTTTTCTCCACGAGAAAGCTTGCCTGTGAGATGGGCCAATTCAAGGGCAGCCTGCAGGAGAATTATCATCTGGGATGTGGCGGCCTTGGTGCTGACTACACAGATCTCCGGGCCACTACCCTGCATTATGGTATGGTCCGCCATCCTGGCTAACGATGAACCCATAACGTTGACTATGGCGGCGCTACTTCCCCCAGCCTCTTTTATGAACCGGAGGGCGTTCAGGGTATCGTATGTCTCCCCGGATTGGGAGACAAAAATGGCCAGTGAATTATTGGTTGGCTTTGCCAAGTTGGTGAACTCATCGGAGCTCACTGCCGGGATGAAGTGATCCGCATGAATGGAAAAAAGATACTGACCGATAAGGGAAACATAGTAAGTAGTTCCCACACCAACCAGGAAGCATTGATCAGCATCCAGGATCATCCGGGCGAGTTCGACTACCCCCTGATTATCCAGGCCCATAGCACTCACCATGGCATTGGGCTGTTCGTGGATCTCCTTCAACATATAATGTGGGTACCCGTTCTTCTTGGATGTTTCGGGGTCCCAGGAGATTTCTGTGATGGGTTTGTCCACCAACTCCCCGCTTTCGATTTTCTTGGTGTAATAGTCGTCTCCGCAGATTACCGCATATTCTCCGTCATCAAGGAATATGACTTTCCTGGTGTAGCTGAGGAACGTGATAAAATCGGAGCCGAGATAATTCGATTTATTACCTATCCCCATCACTAGGGGAGATTTGCACCTTGCACAGAAAATCTTTCCCGGCTCGTGCGTGGAAATCAAGGCAAAGGCGTAGGAACCTTCCACTCTGCCCAAAGCCTCTGTAAAGGCCTTTTCTACATCCTCAGTAACCCGATAGTACTCCTCCACCAGATGGGCCAGGACCTCGCTATCTGTGTCAGAGGCAAATTCGTGACCCTGCATCCTAAGTTCATCCCGTAGCCCCCTGTAATTGGAAATTATCCCATTGTGAACCACCGCAAAATCCCCGTTGCAGCTCATGTGGGGATGGGAGTTGGCCTTGGTCACTCGCCCGTGGGTCGCCCACCGGGTGTGAGCTATCCCCACGTGACCCTCGATTTCGCAGAGTCTCTCTGTAACGTTCACACTATCTACATAACCTATGTTTTTCCTTACAACAATCCCTGAAGAGTTCAGATACGCCACGCCGCATGAATCATACCCCCTGTATTCCAGATTTTTTATGCCCCTGAAGAGTCGATCAGAGACAGGCTGAGAGCTAACCACCCCTGCAATTCCGCACATGTTTACCTGGCCCCCTTCCCAAATAGAACCACTTTAATCATTTTGAAGATTATTAAAAGGTCTAAATATATTGACATCTTTCATATGAGCTCAAAAGTAGTTTACACTTTTAATTTTCGGGGGTATGCACTTCACTCCAGTAGCTACTACATGTAATATCTGTTACATGTTTTGCGCGGCTGATAATTTAACATATTGATGAGATAACATCAATAATAGTCCAACAACAACGAAAAGGATATTGAAGCAAAACTATAATATCAGACCTCGTTATGCATAAATCCAAAAATAGCACAATAATAAATAATATCAACAACATATAAGACATGCAGGCAAAATTGGACACTCGCTGTCTAAATTACTAGTTCAAATTACTACTAAGACAAAATGTTATGATTCATTAATTTCCCAAGTTTTGAATAAAAACTCTGTCTCTCAAAAGAGACTCCTAAATAAACCAATTTGTTAGATGAGTTGGGGAAGTTATTTTGTCCTCGTTCCTTACCTTGCTATGGTAAAAGACAATGCCTGACATGTCTTTGGCATCGAAGACGATGGTGTTGCCCCCCAACTTTCTCAACTCGGAACCAAGCCGGAGGATCCTATTGGTACCTGCCCCGATGCCCGTAATGTATATCCCCTTCGCCACAAAACTGCTCTTCCGGGGGACGGTCTTTGCCCTCATGGGGCTAAAACGAACCACAGATACCCTGAGTTCCTTTCCAATGTGAAGAAGGGTGCTCTTAAGACAATTGATTCGCATTAGGGACGGGGACTAAATAACTTCCTCAAGTTGGCGCTCAGATTTAGGTTAGATTTGTTCGATCTGAAAACGCAAAACCGCAGGAATAGTCGAACTATTTTGAGGATTTTGTGTTTGAAGATCGGGCAAAGATGGCCTGAAGATGAGATGCACGAAGGGGGAAGTTATTTCGTCCCCGTCCCTTAGCTCTTCAACTAAGCTAGCCGGGGTGTAAAAGTCTGTTAGTGGCAGGTAGTCACCGGCAAGAAGGTAGAGGCTTTGACCTTTCAATATACTGTGGAAGACCTCGCCATTCCGAACTTCGCCCCCTGGAGGCAGTAACGGTGGGTGGAGCGCATAAACAGATGAAGGTCCAGGATGTCCCGTGAGGATAAGGACTGCACATATAAAGGTCAGTATAAGATCCGGCATATTATTCGCAGGCATACCGCGGCGGGCCATACGTTTTTACCGAGTCAACGTGAGGCCAAATGAAAATCCCGGATAAGGACCCGGGCCTTTCTATACCAATTGAAGCAGACGGGGTTGAAATTAGTCTCTTCAATCTCCGGAATCGCTGGTGGTGGAATCACCAGCACTCTTGGCATCTATCTTCTTATCGTTTTGGCCGTCATCCTTCTTACTATCCGGCTTCTCCCCCTCTTGGTCCCAGCTTCCACTATTTCTTCCATAATCAGTGGCGTACCACCCGGTCCCTTTTAGATGAAATGTCGATTGTGAAATCAGCTTGGTTACCTCCCCAGAACACGCTGAGCACTCTGAGAGGGGAGGATCGGAAAATTTCTGTAAAATCTCAAACGCTTTTCCGCAATTCCTACATTTATACTCATAGATTGGCAACTTGGACACCTCCTATATGTAATCCTGTAAAATTCCTGACCTTTTCATTCACAAGGTCAAACCCGGCAAAGGTTCCATCGGCAATTTCGGTAACGGTTCAAGACACGGTCTAAACTTTGATCACCGACGGACCTTAGCATTTCGTAAGTAATGGAATGGACTATTGCTTCTTCTGCTTCTTTTTCTTCAGGTGAAGCAAAAAAATCCTTAAAGTATTTACTGAACCGTACAATGTGAGACAGTTCATGGGTGAATATATATAACAGTAACGGCCTCAATTGTATTTTGTTAAGTGACATCTTCACTGCATTTAGTATCCGGTTGTCTTGCAGACAAATTCTGTACAGATCGAAGGAAAAGGGAGGGGTAACGCTTCTCTCTTTCAGACATTCGTACATGCATATTTGGGCCAGGGCCTCATCTGTTATCTCTGCCTGACTGAGATGAGCCAGGGTTTTTACCTCATAACGATAATTCCTCCATTCATCAGAAGAAATGCCAAAATAGTCCGTTACCAAGTCTTGGGCCATATCCATTAACTCTCCGATCATGAACACTTGCCTGTCACTGAAATGTAAGAGAACACCCATAACCGTCATCCCAAAGAGGGACCCGACCTCGCAAGGAAACGCTTCCACCGGAAGTTAGGACGGATCAATAGATTATCTCTCAAGCGATAAAAAAACCTTCTTTCTTTCTACTTATATTATAAAACAATCATCGGCAAATGGCAAGATCCATTTTGTGAAACCAGCAATTCTTCTAAAGCATAACCCCACAGGTCGAACATTTCGGGATGGTTCCAAACTATGTGATATAGTACTCCAACATTGGTTTTTCTTGGCATGGGGATTGCTAGCCCAAATCTACATGTTTTTGGTTTAGTTACAGAGGTTCTGTGGTACAATTCGTAAGGTTTGTCTTGTTATTGTTCACAACAATCCCACGTAAGGAACCACGAGTGGAAAAACCAAAGTTGGAGTACTATAGCTTAAAAAATTGTTTGTGACCAATGGTAAGAGAACGATGAGCTTGTTCCCACGCTGGAGCATGGGAACAAGGGAGGTTCTTATGTATAAAAAGTAAACGAAGCGGCCAGCCGGCGCTTAGCGCAATCCTGTTAACTGAATCACCAAAGAAACTTCAACATACTTGATTTGTGTAACTGTACAGGTCGAACATTTTTCATTTGCAAATCAATATAAATAATTATAAAGTAAATATTTGGTTAACCCATCCCCCATAAAGGTAACAAGCCGTTTTTATGATGAAATTGTGAATATTGGTTTTGATGCCTTTGCTTAAAATGTACCGTAACATATTGAAATTACGCCATTCAGATACGGGTTAACCGAATATTTACATTATAAAAAAGGTAATATGAGTAATCTTCAACACATATTCGGGCCCGTTCCGTCCAGGAGGTTAGGTTTTTCATTGGGGGTAGACATAACCCCCTTCAAGACCTGTACCCTTGACTGTGTGTATTGCCAACTGGGCAGGACCACCAATAAGACCATAAAAAGGGAAAGCTATGTAGCATCAAATGATGTCCTTGATGAGCTGAGAGATGTCCTAAGCCGGGGAAAAAGGATAGATTATATAACCTTTTCCGGTTCCGGCGAGCCCACCCTGAACTCAAATATAGGAGAGATCATCGAAGGCATAAAGAGTATAACCGATGTCCATGTTGCTGTAATAACGAATGGAACCTTACTGTACGAAAGAGCGGTAAGAGATGCAATATGCCACGCCGACCTGATCATTCCATCCCTTGATGCCGTATCGCAAGAGGTATTTGAGAGGGTAAACCGGCCCCATGTGTCGTTGAGGGTCAATAGGATGATTGAAGGGTTAAAGTGCCTTAGCCATGAGTTCACAGGGGAGATATGGCTGGAAATGATGTTCGTCAAAGGGTACAATGACGGTCCCAGCGAGGTGAGTAGGATCAAGACCATAGTTTCGAAGATAAACCATCAAAGGATCCAGCTCAACACCGTTGTTCGCCCCCCTGCCGAACGTTTAGCCACTGCCCTGTCCCCGGAGGAACTGGACGGGATAAAAACGATGCTTGGGGGCAAGTGCAACATTATAGAAGAATTCCGGAAGAAGGAACAAGAGATCTATGATACGGACACAAGGACGGCGATACTTAACCTCACAAGACGACGATCGGTTACTGTGTCCGATATCTCAAACTCATTGGGCATACATAGGAATGAGGTGATCAAGTACCTTAGAGACCTCCGGGAAAAGAAGATTGTACGTATAGTTATGCACTGTGGGCAAGACTATTATAAGCTGGCGGATGAACCTCACAAAGAAGAGCTTTGAGCACGTAAACGAGTCCATAACCAGTGCCCATCCATAAATGGCTATTTTCCGCAATCTCTGCGTCAGACTCAGATTTTAATCCTCAAAATACTTAATGTATTCCGGTGGTTAAAATCTTCGCCTTCCTTGACCTTGCATAAAATATCTCATTTCTGGACAGACACTAACCAGAAATTTGGAAACTCATTTTCAATTATTGTAGTCAACATTTGAGTTCCCAAATTTCTGAGTAATAGGGAAACCACGATATGATTATTCTGAAATCTAAAGAAGAGATTGAACACTTATGGGAAAGCAATCAAATTGTAGCACACATATTGAGCGACCTGAAAAAGATGGTCCAACCCGGGATCACCACCCTCGAGCTTGACGCTTATGCAGAAACGAAGATAAGGCAACAGGGCGGTATCCCCGCTTTTAAAGGATACCGGGACTTCCCGGCGACGCTATGCATCTCCATTAATGAGCAGGTAGTTCACGGGATTCCAGGTTCAAGAATGTTGAAAGAGGGCGATATTGTGAGCCTGGACCTGGGGGTATTACTCAAAGGGTTCTACGGGGATGCTGCCATTACCATCCCTGTCGGAAAGATAAGTGAGGAAGCAGCGAGACTCCTCGACGTCACAGAGAAGGCACTATATAAAGGCATTGAACAGGCAAAGACTGGGAACAGGCTCTATGACATGTCCTATGCTATCCAGTCGTTGGTTGAGGGGAACGGCTTCTCTGTGGTGAGGGAGTTTGTGGGTCACGGCGTGGGCAGGGACCTACACGAAGAACCACAAATACCCAACTTCGGTCAACCCAATAGGGGTGTGCAGTTGAAGAGAGGCATGGTCCTGGCCCTGGAACCGATGGTAAATATGGGAACATGGAAGGTCAGGGTAGAATCCGATGGCTGGACAGCGGTAACCGCGGATGGAAGGCTGTCCGCTCATTTCGAGCACACAATCGCCATAACAGAGGATGGCCCTGATATCTTGTCCCTGATTTCCTGAGTAGTATGGCGATACCTGGAGAATCACTTTTCACTTTGTCTTAAGTAGCAATGTCAAGTATAGTTATTTCAATTCTCAGGTCAATTCCTCCAAAACACAGCACACTCTCCCATAACCAATTGATATTATTAGAAAACATATTTTACACCCTTACACTCTTCCCTTTTTCACTCCGTCCAACCCCAAATCATTAGTGTAATCCATGGCATAATTTATGTAATTGATTAGGGACGGGGACGAAATAACTTCCCCATTTGTGCATCTCATCTTCAGGCCATCTTTGCCCGATCTTCAAACACAAAATCCTCAAAATAGTTCGACTATTCCTGCGGTTTTGTATTTTCAGATCGAACAAATCTAACCTAAATCTGAGCGCCAACTTGAGGAAGTTACTTCGTCCCTGTCCCTAATCTTTGAAGCACTATTATTGAACACAATCCAGCTTACAGCATATGTCATTGCCAAACAACAAAAAAAGGTTACACTCAAAGAAAAAAGCCCGGCAATTCGGCATCCTTCATAAAAGCTATACAGTAGTATATACTTTCGAATAAAACAACGGTCTCGGCACCGATTCACCGGGGCTTAAATTTTAATCTGTGATGCTGTTTGAGCATTTTAGTGAGCGTTAAGAAAGTACACGGGGACAGCCACGTCTTTTGATTGATTGTAGTTCCAAAACCTATAGGTTCAATTT
>DAOWME010000247.1 GCA_030643245.1 Deltaproteobacteria bacterium | reverse complement strand
CGGCGCTTAACGCAATCCTGCTCAACTGCACAGGTCCAATAATTTCCGGACGGAAACTAAATAAACGTATCCGACTGCCACTCGCCAAATACGTTCCTGAGGACATCGCATTGTTCTTGAAGGCTGGCATACTCCTTTGCCAACTCGATGAATAGGGGCACCAGGTTCTCCTCTTCCTTTTTGGCAGCCTTTTCCAGCTCTCCCAGAAGCCTTGTAACCTCCCGGTTGTTTCTTGTACGTTTCACTTCAGCGAGGTTGGCCTTCTGCTCTTTCTCTGCCTCATACCTCTTCTCTTCAGAATACGGATGTTCAATTATCTTACTCGTCGTCACATCGAGCTCGTATTCATCTGTAAAGCAATTGACCCCCACGATGAGTTCCTCTCTTTTCTCTACCCTGACCTGACGTTCAGCAGCGCTCTTTGCGGTCTCACTCTGCATATAACCGGTCTCAATGGCCTTTACCGCCCCTCCCATCTCATCGATCTTCTTGATCTCTTCCCAGGCAGCATTTTCGGTCTCATTGGTGAGAGACTCCATAAAATAAGAGCCCGCAAAGGGATCTATAACATCACACATATTTGTCTCATACATTATGATCCTCATGGTATCCTCAGCGAGTTGTCTTGCTTCCAGACTATGACCCAACCCCAACGGCTCATCATATGGGGGGAATACCATAGGGGTACCACCTGAAAGAATAGCGGCCATCGCGCCGATTGTCGTGCGGGCAACGTTGTTAAGGGCACGCTGCTTCGTGGTGCTGCTACAGCCAACACCAGCCGTGGTAGGCATTCGGATCCTCATACTGTCCGACTTTTTCGCACCAAACCTCTCCTTAAGGATCCTGGCCCACATCCGCCTGGCTGCCCTGTGAAAGGCGATCTCCTTATAGACCTCCATGCTGCCCCCAAATCCGTTGAAGGTAAACTTGGGGGCAAAGACATCTATGTCCACCCCTGCATTAACACCCTCCTGTAAATACGCTATACCTATCGCCAAAGCGAAGGCCAACTCCTGCTCTCTTGTGGCCCCCCCTTCACGGATATGATAGCCGCCGATACTCGTTATGTTCACACCCGGGAGGTTCTCAGTAAAAAAGACAATGCTGTCTCTGAACATCCTCATGGAAGGTTTCGGAGGAAATATATAGGTTCCGCGGGAAACGAATTCTTTGAGTATGTCATTCTGGGGGGTACACTTCAATTTCGCCATCGGTATGCCCCTCTTTTCAGCCAGCGCTATATACATTGCAACCATAATATTTGCAGCCGCATTCATGGTAATGTTCGTGGCGATCCTGTCCACATCCTGATCGCCGGTAAATGCCTCAAATATGATCTCAAAGTCTCTCAGGGTATCTATCGCCACACCTACCTTACCAACCTCCCCTTCAACCATCTCATTATCAGAATCATACCCGCACTGTGTAGGAAGATCCAGGGCAAAGTTAGGGCCACCCACCCAACTCAATTTCGCCATCTCCTTATAGTAATCCCTGGTGTCTTCCGGTGTGCCGTACCCTGAATACTGTCCTGCCCTTCTCAAACCTCCTGCCTTTGCGCCCCTTTTAATGTTAGGCACCAGATTTACAGGGTACGCCGACGTTGTAAACGGATATTGCCCGGGGAAACCAACATCCCGCTTGAAATCGAAACCCTCGATATCCAGAGGCGTATAGAATTTCGTCGGCCTGCCCCCAATCCCAAATTTATTTGCCGCGGGCATTAAAACATTGTCCTCCCACCTCTTTCTCTCATATTTTACCTCACTCAATGTATCCTTATCAGCCATATTAAATCTACCTCCTTTAAACAACTAAGATCCTGAAAATGAAAAACTTAAAACGTCCCCGTCCCTAAGCACCATTAAAAAATCTTTCCCTCCTTTTCCTTCAGTTCGATCTTCTTGATCTTACCGCTGGCGGTCATTGGAAGCTCCTTCAGGAATTCCACATGCATGGGGAACTTATACCTGGCAACCTTCCCGGTCAGATACTCGTGAATCTCCTCTAAGGTAAGCTTCTCCCCCTCGTCGAGTATAACAAAGGCCTTCCCGGTCTCACCCCATTTATCATCCGGTATGCCGATAATGGCCACGTTCTCGATCCCGGGATGATCGGCCAGGACCTTTTCTACCTCGGCAGGGTAAACATTCTCACCCCCGGTGCGATACATGTCCTTGGCCCGGTCTACGATGTAAAAATACCCTTCCTCATCCTTATAGCCCAGATCACCAGTGTCAAGCACCCCATCCACAATCGCCTCGGCCGTCTTCTCAGGCATGTTCCAGTAACCGGTCATCCTCGTGGGCCCTCTACAGACAATCCGGCCCACCTCACCCGGAGGCACCTCATTCCACTGCTCATCCGCTATCCAAACCTCTGTGCAGAACCCCGGTAAGCCGATAGAACCCTTCTTCCTCTCTATATCCTCCTTGGGCAACATCATCATAGCGGAATTCTCCGTCTGACCAAACCCTTGCTGGAGACGAAGCCCTCTCTTAGCCAGTGCATCCAGTAAACTAAAGGGCGTCCTCTCACCACCACCACCGACAACCCTCACACTACTCACATCAATCTCGTCAAGCTTCCCTGTCTGGAGTATGAACCGCCACATTGTAGTGAGGGCAAAAACTATAGTAGCCTTATACCTCTCCAGATCTTCGGCGAACTGTGCTGGATCAAAACCATGCCTCAAAAGGAGGGTGGCACCCCTCCATAAAACAGGTGTGGCCACGGCAAAAAGACCCCCGGAATGAAACAGGGGCAACTGGGCCAGGAGTATATCCTCGGAACCCATATCCATGTACATCATGATCTGGATATTCTTAAAATAGGTCTGGTGATGCGACACTACCGCGCCTTTCGGCGCACCCGTAACACCAGAGGTATATATGATCGCCAGGGGATCATCCATATCAATGGGTTTGTCCGGTTTCGGCTCATTACTGGAATAGTCCTTAATAACATTGCCATAGTCCGATGCCCATTGAGGACATGCCGGCGCTTTTGGGCTGAGGCTCTTTACAAAAACGAACCTGTCCTTGCCCACTTCTATCCTGGACCGGATGGAATCGACCATCTCTGTAAAAACATCATGAAACACAAAGAGATCTGTCCCGCTGTTGATGAGCTGATATTCCACCTCAGGCCCGGCCAGACGGAAGTTGAGCGGCACAAAGATCGCACCGAGCTTGGCTGCTGCAAAGTAGACCTCAAGAAATTCAGGACAGTTCAGAAGCAGGACCGAGATTCGGTCACCCTTCTTGAGCCCCATATCTTTCAGGCAGTGGGCGATACGATTTACATTATCGTTCAACTCCCTGTAATTAACAGGGCTACCCTCATAGATGAAAGCCGTCTTGTTGGGGGTAAGGCTTGCCCTTTTTGTGGTTATACGTCCAATATCCCATTCCACGTTAAACCCCCTCCTTTCTTATTTTATCCATCTTCAAGCTTTTCATATCTAATTTAGTTCCAACACAACAGTATTTAATTAATCCTGGGTAAACCCCCGGCTTTGCCGGGGGACTCCTAAAGTTTGACATTTACGGGAATATAAGAGAGCCTCCTCAAATGTGAACCGTTTAAGGCATAAAGCAATGAGTAGGTCTTCAAGGGGAAACATTCAAAGTAAAAAGAGTGCAAAGTAATGGAAGGTCATCTTATGGCTGATCATGTTCATGAGATGATGCCAATTCCTCCGAAATATGCAGTTGCTCAAAAAGTAGGCGGCAAGCGGTAAACTTGACCAACTGCACAGGTCGAGAAATTTTGTTGGGTGTAAGAAGAATTTTACAGGCAAGCATTTTTGGGTGCGTGGTTATCACGTATCCACAGTTGGTAGAGATGAAGAGGCTATACGCAAGTATATTAAAGAGCAGGAAAAAGAAGATCG
>DAOWME010000291.1 GCA_030643245.1 Deltaproteobacteria bacterium | reverse complement strand
GTGTTTGAAGATCGGGCAAAGATGGCCTGAAGATGAGATGCACAAATGGGGAAGTTGTTTCGGCCACGTCCCTAAGCAACCATATAACGCCAACCATCTCTCCAGGGCATGGAAAATTTTCGACCTGTGCAGATGGGCAAGTGTGCCGCTTGCCGGCTATTTATTTCGTTTACTTGTTATGAACTACATTCTGGCATAAGGCTATAGGTTTAATGGTATTACAAGTCTCGTCTGTATATTTGGATGTCAGCCAGGTTCTTACGTATAACAAGCAAACGAAACAAGCAGCCGGCGCTTAACGCTATCCTGTTAACTGTGTCATCAGAGACACTTCAAGAGACCAGGTTTGTGTAACTGAACAGGTCGAAATCCTTTGACTTATTATCGGTATTGATATAGTATTTAATAACTTTTCATATATACAAAAAAGTACTTAACACTTTATTTTCATGCAATCGAGAGGGACAGGGGGACACTGATACCTTGAGGACAGACCGAAGGGAGGAGGTTTTTGGCTATGAGGGAGAAGGATAGGGAATTGGCACGAAGACGAAGACGCAAGAAAAAAGCGAGAAAACAGAGAGCGAAAGAATCCCTTCAACAGAGAAAGTAGGTGAATGCTGGCAGGAGGGTTAAATGTGAGTTATCAATCCATGGCATACAATAAGGGGAGGAAAAAGAGATGATCGAAAAAGCCTTGAACAAATTGGCAGAGCAAATTCTTTCTTTCGATGAGGCCTCCCTTGGAAACCTTCGGGCGAAATACCTCTCCAGGATGAATGATTTCGACACCAGCAGAGAGTGGGAAAAAGCGGTTATTATCTATTTTATGATAAATTCGGTCCTCACAAAGAACGCCTTATTCAATCATCATGTGCTGGCAGGTAAGGGGAAGAAGAAAGCAAAAGAAAAGAGTAAAAGAGGTGGACTGAAGGTGGTAGAATGAGATCAAGCCAGAGTGACACGATAAAGCCTCCCAGAGCTACCGAGGTGATAGTACGGTAACACCCCCAGGGTGATCTTATGTTGTTTTCGGTTTTTCTGTGTGATGCGGTGGACTAAGTGCAACTCATAATACTGGGTTCCGGGGTTGGAGTACCTAGGTCAAAGAGGTCTGCCCCGGGTTTATGCGTCAAGGTAAAAAACCAACCGATTCTCTTTGATAGTGGAAGCGGTACCGCTTACCAGCTTCCCAAGGCCGGTATCAACTACCATCGAATAGACCGTATATTTTATTCACATGTGGCCCATCCGGATCATATCAATGATCTGTCAGCAATTGTTTTTGCCAAAAAGTATGATTACCCAGGAAGGAAGGATAGTTTAACTATAACAGGGCCTAAAGGTATTAAGAGGTTTTACGAGAACCTGGAGAGGCTCTTTCCCACCATCAAGAACCCGCCCTTTTCAGTCACTATCCTCGAGGTCGACACTAGTCAGATTGAATTTAACGGCATTGTCGTTGAGTCAAAACCCCTTTATCACGGAGACGTAGAATCCGTTGGATACAGGTTGGAGTTCGAAGGGAAGAGCATCGTGTATTCCGGTGACACGGACTACTGTCACAACTTGGTGGAACTGGCAAGGGATACAGACCTCCTTGTTATTGAATGTTCATTCCCCGATGGATTCAAAGTAAAGGGGCACCTGACACCTTCACTGGCAGGACGGGTTGCCCAGGAGGCAGGTGCAAGAAGAGTAGTACTCACTCACCTCTATCCCCTCTGCGACAGGTATGACATTCTAGGGCAAACACAAAAAATTTACCAAGGGGAAGTAATAGTAGCAGAAGACCTGATGAAGATAGATGTATGAGGTCTTTAATAATTACCCGAACGATTCACCCTCTCCCCTGGTGGGTAAAGTTGCTGAATTAAGGGTTGGTGAAGGCCTTTCTAGACTAGTTTCCATCCAGAAATGGCCATTTTTCCCCTGAGCTGCGTTCTCCTCCGGTTTCCGCCTGCGACGTACGATCATGTACGCCTCGGCGCAAACCGTCGTGCGGCCTTGCTCAGAGAATAAATTGCTCATTTCTGGATTGGAAACC
>DAOWME010000172.1 GCA_030643245.1 Deltaproteobacteria bacterium | reverse complement strand
TCCTGTGGTTTTGTATTTTCAGATCGAACAAATCTGACCTAAATCTGAGCGCCAACTTGGGGAAGTTATTTCGGCCTCGCCCCTAAGTTTCATGGCGCAACATGTCGTCCCAAAACGGCCTTTACCTGCCCCTGCGGCTCAATCGGAGGCATGGTGATCGGTCACATCTGAGAAATTCTAAGAAGGAGTAAAAGAGAAGGATGGAAAATCTCGATGATCTGTGTGTAAATACGATTCGGATGTTGTCTGTGGACTCCATACAAAAGGCCAACTCAGGACATCCCGGGATGCCCATGGGAGCGGCTTCAATGGCTTATGTTTTATGGACCAAGTTCCTAAGGCATTGCCCCGTCAACCCTGGCTGGTGTGACAGGGATCGGTTTGTGCTGTCCGCTGGTCACGGTTCCATGTTGCTATACAGCCTCCTGCACTTGACAGGATACGATTTATCGTTGGAAGAGCTGCAAGGTTTTCGTCAATGGGGCAGTAAAACCCCAGGTCACCCGGAATATCCGCACACACCAGGCGTAGAGACCACCACAGGCCCGCTGGGACAGGGCTTTGCCAATGGTGTGGGCATGGCTATTGCCGAGAGATTTCTGGCTGCCCATTTTAACCGTCCCGGGCATGTGATTGTGGATCATTATACATATGGCATCGTCAGCGATGGGGACCTCATGGAAGGCGTTTCACACGAGGCTGCCTCTCTGGCAGGGCACCTGGGGTTAGGGAAACTAATTTACCTTTATGATGACAATCATATATCTATAGAAGGAAGCACAGATATCACCTTCACCGAGAACCGGATTATGCGTTTTGAGACCTATGGATGGCATGTGCAACAAATAGAAGATGGAAACGACCTTGATGCTTTAGAGGGGGCTATTGTTGCGGCCAAAAATGAAACACAGCGACCCTCACTAATCGCGGTGAAGACACATATAGGTTATGGGAGTCCCAACAAGCAAGATTCTGCCGGAGTTCATGGAGAACCGCTGGGTCCCGAGGAGATAAGGTTGACGAAAGAGAATTTGGGATGGCCTGTTGAACCGCCGTTCCTTATACCTGACGAGGCGCTCGATCATTTTCGGCAGGCCGTTGATAAAGGCAAGGAGATGGAAACCCAGTGGAAAACGCTTTTACGTTCTTATGAAAACACCTATCCTGAACCCGCTTTGCAGTGGGACCAATGGATGAACGGTGAATTACCAGACGGCTGGGACAGGGATCTTCTTCCCTTCCCTTTTGATACAAAGGGGACGGCGACCCGTGTTACATCCGGCATCGTGCTCAATGCCATTGCTCCTAATCTCCCCAACCTCGTGGGTGGATCTGCTGATCTTGCCCCATCCAACAAGACGGATATAAAGGGGGAAGATTATTTTCAGGGTGGCCACTACAAAGGTCGTAACTTCCATTTTGGGGTCAGGGAACACGGGATGGGAGCCATCCTCAACGGCATAGCCTTACATGGTGGGCTGATCCCCTATGGCGGCACCTTTCTTGTTTTCTCTGATTACATGCGTCCTTCTATACGCTTGGCAGCTATGATGGGTCTCAAAGTCATTTATGTTTTTACCCACGATAGTATTGGCCTGGGTGAAGACGGGCCTACCCACCAACCTGTCGAGCAATTGGCCGCTCTTAGAACTATCCCGAATCTTACTGTCATAAGACCCTCGGATGCCAATGAGACAACAGAGGCGTGGCGCTTTGCTCTTAATCAAAATGAGGGTCCCGTCGCCCTTGCCTTAACGCGACAGGGTCTTCCCACCATGGATCGTGAAAGGTCGGCATCCGCCGATGGCCTTTGTAAAGGCGCTTATATATTGATCGATACAAGAGACAAAGGTATGCCTGATATCATCCTTATAGCCAGCGGCTCCGAGGTACCTGTCGCTCTGGATGCGGCCGGGAGATTAGAGGAAAAGGATATAGCCGTGCGTGTTGTGAGCATGCCATCCTGGGAGTTATTTGAGAAACAGACGAAGGATTACCGTGAAAAGGTCTTGCCTCCCACAGTGGAAACACGGATTGCTATTGAAGCGGGAAGTCCTCAGGGATGGCACCGGTATGTGGGCACCCGGGGAGAAGTGATAGGTATCGACCACTTTGGGGCATCAGCCCCTTACAAAGTCCTTTTTGAGGCATTCGGGATTACTGCTGACAGGGTAGTGGAAAAGGCTCTGGGGCTGCTAAAAAATGCTCCCAGGTTTTACGGAGAATAGGGGGTTTGTTTCAGCTCTTGCTCAACGACCGCTCTCACTGAAAATGGGGGTTCTCCTTGAACAAATCTATCAGTCAAGGCATACGCCTGCCTCTCGAACAAAACATTTCTATATTCATCCTGAATCAAGCTATCAGTATACCATTCAATGAGTTTTCTTGTGCCCAGAAGATCAAATTGGACCACGTGAACCATCTCATGAAATAAAGTAGAAATTGCCATTGAAGGATGAAACCAGAGCCCTTTGCGAATGAGAACACAATCAATAAGGGTAAGTCCAATAGCCTGAGTCAAACCTAAAGGGATAGGCATGCCCGACTTGGTTAAATCGTCGTAAAAATCCGGGTTTGCAATGCGATCTATGCTTGCTATCCGGGTCAGATCAAGGATTTTCTTCTCGAAATACCCGCCCAAGCGCAACCTTTCCTCATCCGATAAAGGCCTGGCAGATGCAGGTTCCGCTGCTGGTAAGCCCACTCTCGGAATTTTTCGATTAGATATGGCCTCAACGGATCAAACACCATGGCTCAAGTTTTTCGACCTTTGCAGTAGGTCAGGTTTACCGCTTGCCGCCTACTTGCTTCGTTTGCTTGTTATGAACTACAATCTGGCATAAGGTTGTATGTTTAATGGGTGGATACGTCCCTTATCCTGTCTGAATTTTTGTCCTGTTATTAGAACCTGTTGATAAAAAATATCAAGCCACCTATTTATTTTGTTGACATATATCATATCGAGTTGTACAATTTGTACCATAAAACCGCAAGAGACCAAAAGTTACTATTGGTGGTCTGTAGAAAAAATAACTCATATAGGTAGTGTCCATCCAGAAATGAGGATTTTTGTTCAAGATCAAGGCATGCGAAATAAATAACCGCAGGCATATATTTGATATTCTGAGGATTGTTTATTGAGCATAACGCAGATATTGGGCAAAAAGACCATTTATGGATGAACACTAGGTAGGTATCATTCACTTCTCGGTTTATACTTTGCCCCTGTCTATGTTCCGAATATTCGGTGTCTGGTTTCAGATGTCAGCAGCAAGAAGCACAAAAGCTGAAACCCGAAACTAGCGTGACAGAAATAAAGTGTTGACCACTTCTTGCTTGTCATAAAGGATGCCAAGTAAGATAAACTGTTTCTGTCCGAAAATGGCCTTTTTCTCTCCGATCTGTAGATTGCTATCTCCAGACTTGCGCTGTGGAATGTGGCGCATATTCTTCCGGGGCCAGATCGCAGGCTTCCTTGAACGAGTGAAAAATTGTTCACTTTTGAACACGAAACCAATGACTGCCCTTTTTTTCAAAAGTCCATTTATCGATGGGCACTACAGAACAAGGAGGATAAAATATGGCAACAACTGAAGTCGAAAAAGAGAAAGATATCCAAGAGCTGGAAGACAAGCGGCAATGGTGGTGGGTGGCGGAAAAGAGCCGATCCGACCGTCTGGACTATTTGCGAAAGGCTGTTTGGAAGAAAGGTGGTATCGGAGGGGTTTATGCCCCCGGGATAAAGATCGACCTGACCTTTCCCCAGCTTTTCACTGAGGCGTGGAAGGAGAACGAGGGTGAACCCATCATTCTTCAAAAGGCTCGCGCCCTCGCAAATGTATTAGACAATACGCCCATATTCATTACCGACCATTCGCAGATCATGGGCTATTGTGGAACATCTCCTCATGAGATGGTATGGCACTGGCAGTCGGCGAGTATGATCAACGAGGAGGTTTACAACGAACCGGGGATCTTACCTGAGCCAGAGGAAGCGTCATTGAAGGTTATGGCAGAACTCAATGATTATTGGGGTGGCAAGGCGGCTCTTGACAAGCTGGTAAAAGTCATGGATCCGGAAGATGCTGTAAAATATATGAGCGGCGCCATCGTCGCCGGAACCCCCTCATCTGCCCTAACCTATTCCACTAAGGACTTTGATTACATCTTCAAGGGCTTTGATGCCATACTTGACGAAATAGACGAACGCATGGAGGAGACGGAAGAAAAGCTACAAGGGAACCCTTCTCCAGACTTGCTCCCTTTGTACGAAAAATTGCCGAGGTGGGAAGCGATGCAGACGGTGCTGGAGGCCTTAATTCGTTATGCAAACCGTTATGCCAGGTTAGCCCGCACGGTTGCCGAGCATCTTGAGAGTGATCCGAAACGCAAGGATGAGCTACTCTTTATCGCCGAGGTTTGCGAGCGTGTCCCTGCCCAGCCCCCCGGGAACTTTCATGAATCCCTCCAGTTCGATCACTTTGTGCAGGTATTGATGAGGTACGAGACCTTTGAAGGGGCATGGCCCCACCGCCCTGATTACATCCATTGGCCCTATTATGACAAGGACGTGAATATAGAGAAGAGGATCACACGGGATGACGCCGTTGATCTAGCCGGTGAACACATGATCAGGACTTATGAAGTCGGTATCTTTCAACCGCGGTGGGTCAGAGAGGCTGCCCAGGGAATAGTCGGAACATGGGTATGGACAATGGGCGGGGTCAATGTGGACGGCTCCGACGCATGCAATGATCTGACCATCGCTTATATGCAGGCTGCACGTCTGGTGCGGGTATCCAACCCCACATTCGGCTTCAGGTATCATCCCCAGGTCAAGGACGATGTCTTGAGGGAATGCTTTGAGTGCATCAGGCATGGGCTGGGCTATCCTTCTATACGCAATGACTCGGTCTTGATCCCCAACCAGATGTACTGGCATGGGCATCCCCTTGACGAGGCAAGACAGTGGGTGCATCAGGCGTGCATGTCCCCCTGCCCCCCCACGAAATATGGATCTCAGCCTTTCCGTATGGCATCAGCGGCCGGCAATTGCTCCAAGATGATGGAGTACACACTCCACAACGGGTATGATCATGTGGTTAATATGCAGATGGGGCCGAAAACCGGTGATGCACGTGAGTTCAAGGACTTTGAGGAGTTATTCCAGGCATGGATAAAGCAGATGGAATGGCTCCGGAACCTTCTCATACGTACGGTAAACTTGGGAAGGTCCAAAGATCCTGAGTTCTTCTCAAGGCCCGCATTATCCGCTATTTATGAACGCGCTGTGGAGACGGGCACGGATGCCTGCGATCCGAGTAACGGTGAGCGTGGTAATGCCTGGTTCACAGGTTTCACATGGTGTGAAAATGTGGACAGCCTGGCTGCTGTCAAGAAGCTTATTTATGATGAAAAGAAATATTCCATGGACGAGCTCCTTGAGGCACTGAGATCCAACTGGGATGGCTACGAAGAGATGAGGATCGACTTTGTGAAGAACGCGCCCAAGTGGGGCAATGATGACGATTATGTAGATGATATTATGTTGCGCTGCCTCAGGGAGGTTGCCAGGCATTCAAAGGAGACCAAATGCACCTCAGGGAACAATTATCCTATGCTTCCGGAAAATGTCAGCGCCAACATATACTGGGGCAGTGTATGCGGCCCTCTGCCCAGCGGCCGGAGGCTGGGAGATGCACTTTACGACGGCGGTATCTCTCCCGGACCCGGTCTGGATAAGAAAGGTCCTACAGCAGTTCTCAAGTCAGGCGCCAAGATCGACCATGTGAGCGACGGGAGGGCATTTCTCCTTAACCAGAGGCTCTCACCCACCCAGTTGGCCGGTGAGAAGGGTTATCAGTTATGGAAGGCTTACATGAAGACATGGGCAGATCTCGGGCTTGATCATGTCCAGTTCAATATGATTGATGACGGGACTTTGAGATCTGCACAGAAGGATCCAGAGAAGTATCAGGAGGTTATGGTCCGGGTTGCCGGTTACAGCGCACATTTTGTGGATATCAGCCGAAAGACCCAGGATAATATTATCCAGAGGACCGTTCAGGGATTGGGTTAACCATGACGATTCTATCCGATCCAAGAAGTCCCTCATACCGGTAACCACTCGCTACCCCGGTCTTTACAAAAAGGCCGGGGTAAAACCGACATAAACTGATCCGTATCCTTCTCTACTGCTACCTACCCCTGACGTATTAGTCCGCTACTATTTTCCCCCTGTATTTGTATCAGTTTCCCAATATCGTGTCATATACCAAGTGTTTGATGTAAAAGAAAGTAGAACACCACCAATGTCATTCCCGCGAAGGCGGGAATCCACAGCTACCGCACGATCTCCTGGATTCCCTCCTTCGCGGGAATGAGAAAATCGAGATACGTCATTTCTCAATTGACATGACACTACGCGCCTTAAAGCAGACACAGATCTTGCCGTTTTGAAATGAATCTTTAACCTCTTAAAATATCGGAGGATGAACCGCGTAAAGGTACACCTTCATTTACAAAAGAGGCCCTTTAGGGACTCGGACAGTATCAGAAGAAGTTAACCTTAGCAGAAAGGAGAAAAAGAGATGGGAACAACAGGGAG
>DAOWME010000165.1 GCA_030643245.1 Deltaproteobacteria bacterium | reverse complement strand
GCATCTCATCTTCAGGCCATCTTTGCCCGATCTTCAAGCACAAAATCCTCGAAATAGGTCAGACTATTCCTGCGGTTTTGCGCTTTCAGATCGAACAAATCTAACCTAAATCTGAGCGCCAACTTGAGGAAGTTATTCCGGCCTCGTCCCTAAGTTAAATGGTAGTTAATTTGGCATCCTTCATATGAACTCAAAAGTAGTTTACACTTTTCCTAACTTCTGCGGTTACACAAAAAGTTACAAGTGCCTAAAATTTGAAGTGCCTAAAGTTAATTTATTCTGCTTATTTTATAAACCGGATCTTGGTCAGAATCAAAATCAGCAGTGTTTTGGAGCGTATCCCTTAATTTTAGGCATTGTAGGCACTTTAAACTTTAGTCACTCATTATTCTTAGCTGAAATTAGAACTAACATTTCCGAAAGTTATGAAAGTGTAAACCGACAAACCATCAACCAATAATCTTGGTGCCTTCGAGTCTTTGTGGCTGAATAGTCGCCTTTCCATTTCAAGGCCAATAAAGCCTCTTAGCTTCTTCCCTCAGCTCAGTCCGAAAATCCGGACGGGCAACGTTTATAAGTTCTTCGGCCCTCTGCCGCTGCGTCTTCCCCTTGAGCCTGGCGATCCCATGTTCAGTAACCACTATGTCCGCCAGGGTCCGAGGGACGGTGACCACCGTACCAGATTCCAACTGGAGCACAATTCGGGAGACTTTACCCCCCTGGGCAGTCGAAGGCAGGACCGTAATGTTGCGCCCCCCTTTGGAGAGAGCAGCCCCTATGGCGAAGGCAAGCTGCCCCCCTGTGCCACTGACCATTGTCGGGCCAACGGATTCGGAGGCTATCTGGCCGGTCAAGTCGACTGCCAGTGCACCATTGATGGCAACCATATTGTCATGAGCCGCAATCACTCTAGGGTCGAGCACATAGTCCGAGCCATAAAGCTCAAAGGTATGGTTCATGTTAATAAAGTCCATCTCTTCCTTCGTGCCGCCTCCACAAGCTGTGGAAACCACTTTCCCCGGGTTAATGGACTTACGTTTGCCGGTAATTACGCCCTTCATCACCAGGGAAGCCATGCCCCGAGGTAAATTCTCCGAGTGAACTCCCAGGTCATGCTTGTTCTCCAAAACACCTAGCTGCAAGACCCACTCGACTGCCCCTCCGACGCCGACCTCTATAGTATCACCATCTTGAACAAGGGAACCCACATATTCGGCGATGGCTTTCTCCACCTCGCCTGGGCCAGTAGTTTTCCTCCCCAATATGTCCGTTGTCCCCGGAGCCCTTCCGGTAGGCGTATGAGGCACAAAATAGTCAATTTCAGAAACATGTATGTAATTATCCCCATAGGTTCGAATGAGATCGGGACTAACCTCCGCCAGCACCACTTTGGCCGCCCGAACAGCCCTCTTTTTGTCCCAAAGGGAAGCACCAAAGCCGCAATACCCATGCTCGTCGGGGGTCGAAAGATATATGAGCAAGACATCTACCGGTTCCCTCACGGATGGATCCTCAGCCCAAAGGAGACCACCCACCTTATAGTCTCCTCTTCGTTCCTCTATCATGTTTCTGGCCACAGGTAAGATGTAACCTACGCTCACATTAAACGCTTCCTCCCATCCAGACTCATACCAGGGGAAATCCCTTCCCGGGGCGGGAACATAAAGTTGAATATCTTTGATATCTCCAGCCTTGGCCACGAGTGCCAAACCCAGGTCATTGGGTTCCAGCCCGTAAGCAAATGCGACGTGGCCACCCGATTTTATCACCTTTATCGCTTCTTCGGGGGAGATCATTTTACTTTCGTATTCCTCTTTCCAATCCATCCTAAGTCCTATTTATGGGGAGCATAAAACAGTTCCGTTTGAGATCAGGCGGGACGCCTGATCTACAAAGGCGAAAAGGCAAATCCCGTGGGATGGGCATCTTACCCATCTTACCCAATAAGAACAACTTATTGCTCCCCGCAATAAAAGAATTCATCGAGCTTCTGCACATAACCAGGGGAAATAACCGTGTCCCTAGATTACTCCTTCCTCTCGAAACTGAGCGATTTCGTCCCAGCTATAATCGCCGATCTCTAGAAGAACTTCTTCCGTATGCTCGCCATGCTCAGGCGCCTTACTCACGGGACCTGCTTGCGTCTTGCTAAACCTGACCGGGCAACCTACAACCTTGATTCGGCCTAGGGTAGGATGGTCAAAGTCCACAATATACTCGTTGAGTAAGGCCTGCGGATCATTGTTAACCTCGGATAAGTCGTAAATGGCCTCGAAGGACAGCCCGCCCCCTTCCTCCTTAAGGATTTTCATCCACTCATCCCTAGTCTTGGTAACAAACACCTTGTTTAGAATCGCAATCAGTTCCTGGTAATTTTCCCTCCTCGCCTCCGCCGTCTCGAACCTGGGGTCTTTTTCCACTTCCTTGATGCGCAAGGCTTTGCAGAAGTCATGCCAAAATCTATCCGACTGGGGTTCGGCCAGCATCAACCACTTACCGTCAGCACATTGGTAGTGATTGGCCATGGGATTCCTCGCTCTCAACCTGGAATGCCTTGACATTGACCTTTGCGCCCAAAGTTGAGTACTAATATTCAGTTCCTGCATGTGAATGGCAGAGCCCAGAAGCGAGGTCTCAACCTCTTGCCCGATGCCCAATCGCTCCTTGGCGACAAGGGCAGCTAATATCCCGTAAGCCAGCATAGTCGCCCCAACCTGATCAAATACAGCCCCTACTATCTGGAATGGCTCAGTGTGGTCACGATCTCCAACCATCCACATTATCCCAGAACGTGCTTGTGCTATTGGATCAAAGCTACGCCGGTCCTTATCGGGCCCTCTACTGCCAAGGCCAAGGCTTGAAGCATAAATAATCTTGGCGTTATGCTTAGAGAGGGTTTCATAATCGACTCCCAGTCTAGCCGCCACATCTTTGCGGAAGTTAGTATAGAAGACATCCGACTTCCTCACCAATCTGTAGAGCACCTCTCTTCCCTTCTCATGTTTCAGGTTTAAAGTAATGCCCTTCTTGTTGCGGTTAGACGCCTCAACCGCGAGGTTTTTATCAGCAAATTGCATGGTTTGCCCCCACATATCCTGTATCCCACGCACGGGGTCCCCCCGAATCGGCTCCTCTATCTTGATTACATCGGCCCCCAAATCACCCAGCATATAGCCTGCTGCAGGGCCGTTGTGGAATACTGCCCATTCCAACACCCGAATACCTTGAAGTGGCTTCATAATTTTAGTCCTCCACTGCTAATGACCATCTCTTGCCTCCCATGTTTATTGGTAATGGACTTGCCGCCAATTCCATGGAGCAGGAAAACATATAACCCAGGCAATCAGCATTGCCTTCGTGGCATTTATAATCCCCTCTTCCGGGAGCGCTTCGTACAGACTTTCCAATTAAAGAAGGCTCTATATGTGTTTCAGGTTGGTGACCAATATTTCCGGCTTTTGGTGAATTAATGAATGTAGGGCTCGTTCCCCGAACGAGCCTAATTGTCCGTCTTCGGAGACAGTAATCCCCTAGTTTTATCAAAGACTATGATCGGATAGCCTGTATAGGTGCGTTCGGGGAACGCACCCTACTGAGGATTTACAGTACCAAACTGGAATCCATATAGAGCCTTAAAGAATTGAGCGAGACCGTGGGGATTCGTGGAGTCGCCCCCTAAGGCTCTATGAGCTAGTCCCTTTCTCCCCTTCCAGTATATTCAAGCCTAAGCTTTCCAGAAAGGCATCAATGCGAGAGTGATACTCAGCCTCGGAAAATTCTCCAGGGTTAGCACAAGCTGTGTCGTAAACAAGGACCCGAATGCCCTTCTTCTTCATTGCCAGGACCGTTTCCATGCTGGTACATGTATTGCCGGGACAACCTCGGTCAAGGGCAAACACAACACCATCTATCTTCCAGTCCTCTACCAGATTGAGTCTCTGCTCCACTCTCTCCTCCACCACGAAGCGTTGATTGCATTCCAAGAACATTTCGGCAAGGGATTGTAAGGCATCCTCCCTTGTTCTTAACCGAATGCCGCGTTCCTCAGGGGTTTGGGGGACATAGATAGATCCATCTTCTCGCACTGAGAATGCACCAAATTCGGTGAAGTAGAGCCACGAGCCAATATAGATTGCACCATATTTCTGGGGATACTTGAATACAGAACTGGGATACCAGGTATTTGGTCCCTCATGAATCAGGCGAAACCTCTCAGTACTTAAGGCGGCAATCTGGGTCCCTGCCCTCTCTCTGACCTCATCTAACGCGATCTGGAAAAAGTCGCCCACGTCTCTCCTGTGCCCCGCCGACCGCCATATCAGAACAGCAAAGGATGCCAGATTTTTCTGAGTTAACGGAGCGGGTATCGCCTTTTGGAATTCGATTATCCTGCCGAAGAGCACCCTCGTTCGCCACTCATTGTACACCCCTTCGATGAGCAACTCGTCGTCATACTTCTTGCCCGTAACCTTTTCCATCCACTCTATGGAGTCGTTTAGTTGGGAGACAAGGTAATCGGATTGATCTGGCCCTAAAGGAAACTCTATATAGAAGCTGGGGATGTTATAGTAGTGGCTGTAAAGAGAAACGGCCTTTATCTGGCCCTGGCACCCCAGCCCGTCGAGGTGAAAATCGGGCATCAGGATTTCTCCAGAAGGAGTGAGGCCATAGGTATCCTTAAATAGCATGCCCAAACCCACACGGAGGGTAGCGCACAACTCTCGCCCATAACCCTTGGTCTGAGTATAATCGGCCAGGTCAGTAATGAGATTGGGGTCTTTCCAGTCCCTCCCCGTGGGCATGGGGGAAATCATCTGGCATTCGCCGAGCCCTGCAACAAGGCAACCAAAGCCCATCCCGCCAAGGACCAGAATCTGTCCCTTTTCTTTAGACTGCCAGGTATCCTTAACCAGTTTTCGTCTCAATTCCTTTAATTTAGTCCAGCACTCCAATGGCTTGCTGTCATACTCTCTCATATTCACTATCTCCTTCTTTTCCCTGCACCCACCAACAAGACAAAACCAACTGAAAACTTAAACTATCCCCGATACTATCTCCAGATGGGCTTCGAGCCTGGTGCGAAACTGTTCCACAGGGGTGGTAACATCGGTATCCAGGCGAAGACACGGCATGTTGTTTTGTTGAAGAAACTCTTCGATTGAGGGCATGTCATAGCCATGGGGGTCACAGAATGCCGGCCTGACCAGAATCACGCTCTGGGCCCTATATTTCAGGGCCAGACTCATGATGTGAGAAGGTCGTCGCCGTTCTACCTGTAAGTCCCGAAGCGGGCACGGCGGCTTATCCAGATAGCGTGTGGCAAGGGCAAGGAGCCGGTCATCTTGAGTTGGGACATCATTCCAAAAATACCTTGTGCCAAAGCATAAGTCATCGATCACAACAGTGAAACCGAACGACTCAATGATCCTTACCAACTCAACGTCGTCAGTTTGACCGGCAAGCATCACCCTGGCGCGTGAATCATACTTCCCACCTATTTGGGCCATCTCCTTAAGCAGTTGTTCCAGCAAAAGGTTGTGCTCTTCCTTATCCATAACCTGGCTGGCCATAACTATTTCCATGGCTTCCGTACCGGAGATCGAGGGGATATCTTTCTTTCTCAATTCATAGACCTTTCTCATCAGGCTACGATTCGTATTGTAGATTTCTATGGCTCTATCCAAAGCCCCTTCCGAAACACTATTACCTGTCCACTCCTCAACAGAATCCTTGAACTTTATAAGCTCCCTCTTTAGGGTGCTTCTCGCACCCTTACCCTCGGAGAGTAGCGGTGTGTAGATGTAGTAGCAGTATGAATTTGGTATATGCCGCCGCCAGCTATCAAAGGTATGGCGGATATGAATGCAACCATGGGCTGTCACAATCCCATCCAAGTAATCGTATCTCCCTTTCAGGCCCTGTGCCAGACAATCACGACACAGGGGACAGAATAGCCGATAGATATGGCGCTCGGTGATCATGAGGTCCTCGACCCGGTGGGTGCCCATGATTCGTACTGGAAGGACCCCCGCTGCAAACAGGATTTCCTCAGGCACATAGGTGCAGAGACAACCCACAAGCCTTCCTCCTGTCTTATCCTTCCAATTTCGAGCATAATCATGCCTCCGCTCGACCACATCACGTAACCTTATAAGTGCTTCCATTTCTCCCTTCCTCAACTATAGATTTCCATATATCAAATTGCATTGCGTTATCGGTCTTATGTCCTCTTTCGACATACAAAAAACGTACGACTTTCTCGGATTCCTCACTCTGACCTTGTGAAATTTGCTTAAACAGTCATTGTCACTCACCTCCTTTATTTGTTGAAATTTGGGAGCAAGCCCGCTCGCCCTTTCTCTCCATCCTTGAACGGATCTTCCAAGCCTAAAAATGGTTAACCGGTTGACATGTAAAGATATATAGTGAAGTGATTTTTGCTATAAATATGTAGCCACTAATAAATTAACATAATTGGGATGGTTCCCTACGCTGTGATATATACGAGTTATTTGTGGGGAGCAGAATTTGCGTTTTAGTCCGTCGTCTGCTATATAGCTTCCGCAATATGGATCGCAACAGGTCAAAAGGGTAAATATCCCGTCGTTATGACCCACAAATAACTCATCCAGCTATCACATACTATGGAACCGTCCCATATAAAATTACATTTTAAGCTTGACATCTAAGTACAGGATATTTTTTTGACAGGATTAACATGATACACTGGATATATCAAAAAATGATTCCTGTTTATCAATAATAACAATTAGTTATAAAGTATCACCACTATAAACGAGTCAGCTTTCAGATTTACATGATGCAGCACATCGATATAATATCGAAGCTAAAAACAAGTAGGGCTCGTTCCCCGAACGAGCCTAATTGTCCGTCTTCGGAGACAGTAATTCCCTAGTTTTATCAAAGACTATGATCGGATAGCAAAAGCCTGTAT
>DAOWME010000226.1 GCA_030643245.1 Deltaproteobacteria bacterium | reverse complement strand
TCGAAATAGGTCAAACTATTCCTGCGGTTTTGCGCTTTCAGATCGAACAAACCTAACCTAAATCTGAGCGCCAATTTGAGAAAGTTATTTCGGCCCCGTCCCTAAAACGCTCAAACATCTGCACGGATTAAAATTTGACCACCGTTGAATCCGTGCCAAGACCATTTTTTTATTCGAAAGTGTAAACTACTTTATAGCTTTTATGAAGGATGCCTATTTGTTTACTTATTTACTTGTTGAGTAATTAGAATTGCTGGCTTTTTCAGTTGACTATCGACTCAATTTATCCTATAAAAGATATTCAGACTTGTTCAGGTAAACCTGACCAACTGTACAGGTCGATATGTTTTAGATGGTACTTGTGAAACGAGATCAAATGGGGGATCGTCCAGCGGCAGGACTCCAGACTCTGGCTCTGGCTACAGGGGTTCGAATCCTCTTCCCCCAGCCATTCTTAGTCTGGCCAGTGGCTTTATCCGGGCACTGGAGAGAGATATCTTTTGGAGATTCACAAAGGTCTCCCCAATCCACCAGGCGGGGAATTTGCAGAAGGGCATCTTTCATTTCTCGGTTTACACTTTTTAATGATGCGAGTGCCAAGAGACAATTCACAGGTAAAAGCCAGTCAAGGTGAAGAGATGAGATATGCATAAAACAGGGATAGTTAGGGACTCCAGATATCTGGAACATGTGACTTCACCATATCACCCGGAAAACCACCAGCGGCTGGAGGTTATTTACAGGATGCTGGACCGTGAAGACATGGCGGGAAAATTTACGGAAATTCCACCACGGTTTGCCACAGGAGAAGAGATTAAACTGGTCCACACTGCTGACTACGTGTCGAGAGTTGCTGCAACCGCCGATATTCCTCATAGCATGCTCGATCCTGATACTCACACGTCACCAAAATCCTATGACGCCGCCCGGTTAGCAGTGGGGGGACTACTCGAATCGATTGACAGGGTTATGGATAGTGGAATCGACAATGGCTTTGCATTCGTGCGGCCTCCGGGTCATCACGCAGAATCGAATAGAGGCATGGGGTTCTGTCTCTTTAATAACATTGCCATCGGGGCACGGTACGCTATTCAGAGATATTCCCTGGATCGCGTCTTGATTGCTGATTGGGATCTTCACCACGGAAACGGCACGCAAAACGCCTTTTATAACGATCCCGGGGTGTTATACTTTTCCACTCACCAATTCCCATACTATCCGGGCAGTGGAGACCTTAATGAGACAGGGTCAGGGGAGGGTGTCGGATTCACGGTAAATGTTCCTCTTTCGGGGGGACAGGGAGATGGGGACTACCTGCAGATCTTTGAGAGGATTTTGATACCCATTTCTCGCCAGTTCAAGCCCCAGCTTATCCTGGTTTCGGCTGGATTTGACATCTATTTCCAGGACCCGTTGGGGGCTATGAAAGTAACCCCGGCCGGGTTTGCAAGGCTCACGAGGTCCCTCTTGAAGGCTGCCAACGAAAGCTGCGAGGGCAAGCTCATCTTTATCCTGGAAGGGGGGTATCATCTGGCAGGTCTGGAGGAATCGGCGAAGGCCGTTCTCAACGAGTTGAGGGGGGAGTGTCTCGTTCCGGAAGGGGAGACAGACAAAAAAGACGGGGAATCAAAGTATACGGATTCGCAAATAGATAACATTATCTCTGTATTTAAGAGCTTTTGGGAATTTCCTATGGTCTAACAATAAGGGAGAGGTCCTCTCTTTCTTTTTTCTCCTCTTGCCGCAAGGCAAAAGACACACTTCTCTCCATCAGCACCAGGAGAAACGGGTGATGGTAGGAAGGCATGGTCGTATCCTTCAACGCCAGAGATGCCGCAAGGCAGAGTCCTGCATCTTCTTCCCTTCCCAATTTATGAATAACGTAGGCCATTTCTTCAAGCCTCCTTCCGTATATAAAGCGCTTCTCCCTATTGAATAATTCCTCCACAGCATCATTGTATATCTGAAAGATACGTTCCTCTTTCTGAACAGGTGTGAGAATCAGCTTACTCTCATTTGCATCCCGAATCATTTCAACATACTTTTCAATCTCCCTCGATTCTATTGTCCAGTTACTGAATTCCGGTAGTTCAAAGAGGGTGCCGCAACGCCTCAGGAGATATTCATCGGCTCTTATCAAGTCATCTCTGACATAAGAGTATATAAGCGGCGTTTGAGTCTCATTGTGCGGTTTGCCCATCTTGTTCTTCCATTCCGAAAAGACGGGCATAGAATGTCCCTTGCGGATTGCCAGGGCATACCCCTCTTCCATAAGAAATCGGCAATACGACGGGTCTGCCTCCACTATGGGTAGGGGGCTTTCTTCTTTGAACAGTGTCAGATATTCCTTGTAGGCCTTTCTCGTAATTTCCGTGTTCTGAAATTCCGTCATCCCTTCTGTATCATCTGTCAATACCTCAAAAAGATAGAGGCCCCTTGTTGTCCCGGGTTGGGCCAGCAACACCAATCTGGCTCCCAGATTGTCTATAGCTGACAGATATCCTTCAGATACCCTGGCAGGTGGTCGAAAAACTGAGACCTGTGAGTCCTCGAATCTCCAGTCTTTTATAACGGCACCCTTTTCTTTCAACCGATAGAGAGACCTCTTTACAGTCTTTCTAACGGTCTTGTAATCTGTCTGTGCAGACATTTTATAGAGCAGATCCACAGCTCCCTGTATGGGAAGGCCGGCCAGAGATTCCGCAATAATCAAATCCATCACTTCACTTGTCCCGGCAATTCGGGTCAAAAGAAGCAGGGATTTTTCTCCTGCTTCCTCCATTAGCTGTTGGACAAATGCGCTTTGAAGGTGACTACTCAGTTGGGAGACTTGAGCGCTTATTGTAAGGAAGAGTTTCTCGTCAGGGTCTTTCAAAAACCCGTGAGATTCTTCCGTTAAATTAAAAGCTGCCTTTAAGGAAGCTTGCAGTTCTTCATCTAAGGGAGTTCCAAGATCTTTTAATATGTCTGCTGCACGAATCTTTCTAGCTAAACTATTGCCTCTGCCCAAGGCTATTTCCCGGAGAAGTGACGCGGACTGTGGGTTTCTTCTCAATTCACTGACTGCATTGTCCACCTCCTCCGGACCCAAATACCCCCCCTTTGCCTCGTCCACAAGTTTCAGGATCTTCTTTCGGTCCTTTGATTTCTGTCCGGCTTCCACCCTCTTTCCAGCCTTCTTCAGAGATTTCTTTCTTACCATGCCTCTAGAACCATCCTTCTACAGATATTCATCCATCCCTTCCTCTTCCAGCATCTTCACTATCTTCTTTACATCCTGAGAACTATCCTTATCAGCTATGAGTATGGCGTCCTCTGTGTCCACTATAACCATACGTTCCAGACCAAGCGTTACTATGAGCTTATCCCTTCCATACACTACTGTATCCCTGGTTCCCACGGTAAGACACTTCCCCTTCACTACATTCCCGTGTTCATCCCTCGGCATAACTTCATCCAATGAAGCCCAGGTACCCACATCGTTCCACCCAAAATCAGAGGGTATCACTACTGAAATATCCGACTTCTCCATAATGCCGCAGTCTATGGAAATGCCCTCAATACTTGAATATACCTTTGAGACCACGTCCATTTCTTCATCTGTCCCGATAGCCTCCCTTATCTCCATAAGGCCGGCATGGAGTGAGGGGATATGGGTCCTTATCTCTTCCAGGATGGTCGAAACCTTCCAGATAAACATCCCGCTGTTCCAGGAGAAGCTGCCTTCAGACAAGAACCTCCTGGCCGTTTCCAGGTCAGGTTTTTCCGCAAACCTTTCCACCCTGAAAAACTCCCTGGAATCGATTTCCCCCAGCAATTCCCCTTTCTCTATATACCCGAAGCCCGTTGACGGGGATTTCGGACTTATACCCAATGTGACGAGGTACCCGTCCCTGGATGCCACCACTTTGGCTGCCGAGACGGTCTCGAGGAAAGATTCTTCATCTTCTATATGGTGATCAGCCGGCAGGACGATCATTATGCCTTCAGGATCTTTACGTTCGATATGCAAGGCTGCCAGCCCGATACATGGCGCCGTGTCCCGACCCACAGGTTCCACGATGATGTTCTCTTCCGGAAGACCTGTCTGTTCCATCGTCTCCTCAAGATGAAGCATATTTACCACCGCATAGATACTCTCCTCAGACATCAGGGGGCTCAATCTATCGATAGTCTTTTTGATCATGGTCCGTTTACCGACAATCTCCAGAAGCTGTTTGGGTCTTGTCTTCCTGCTTCTCGGCCAAAACCTGGTTCCTTTCCCTCCTGCCATTATTACAGCGTACATGGAAATCCTTCCAATCCTATCTCTCTCCTTACATTTATGCCTGTTCATCACCTTCTTCTTCTCGTTCTTTAATGTTCGCGAGGAACTCCATGAAAAAGACCGCGAACACACCGGCAAAGAGGGAAACGACCCCGGCGAGCATCACCACGAGTTTCCTCTTGGGCTTTATCCGTTTCTCCGGGGGAACAGCCCGATCGATTACCTGAAAAGTGATGTCCTCTTTGGCCTCTTCGATCTTTGCCATCTCATACTGCTGGGTGAGGAGTTCAAAGAGCTTCTCCTGGACCAATGCATTCCTCCTTAACCTGATGACAGAGTAAATGGATTGAGTTGAGTGTCCTCTTGATAAAACGGAAGATCAGCTTTACTTGCCATCTATAAGCATAGAGCATAATAAGGGGCGAGGCCGAAATAACTTCCCCATTTGTACATCTCATCTTCAGGCCAT
>DAOWME010000209.1 GCA_030643245.1 Deltaproteobacteria bacterium | reverse complement strand
CCCCACTATTCAATGTTCACTTTTTAATTTTAGCCTCGGTTTTTTCCGGTCGCTTTTTAAGATGCTTATATCGATGCACCGCAGATTCCGCAAATCGGGAAAGCACACGAGGCAAATCCGAGTCATTCCAGACAGACTTAAATTCATTGGAAGAAACAAGCTGTTTGCTCAAAAGATAATATGGCTCTCTGCCTGGCATTAATGCTACGTCTTCATATTCAAAGTCAATTTTTCCAGCAAAAATACTTTCTAATAACTCTTGGACAGTATAAACAAAAAACTTTTTTACATCCTCGGTAGATTCTGCCTGACTAATTTTTTGTCGGAAGTTGGGAAGAACTTTTTGTTCATACTTGGAGAAAGAAATTTGTTTTGACATGTTAGATCTCCTGATTAGATATAAAGTTTTTTTATTTTATTATAGCTCACTTTTCTCTAGTTTTTAAGATAAATCTTTATTTTTTTAACTGCTTGTTGTTTTGGAACTTTGGGGGTCACATCTCAATGTGTATGTCGTTATACAGCGAGACACTCACCGGCCTCGCCCCTAAAGGTAGATACCCCAACTGTCGAATCGTGAGCGGAAATTCCATAATTAAAATTGCTGACCAATTCTAAATAGCGCCCATCTATTAATGCGGTTTTGAAAAAATGGGCGCTCGTACAAGTTTACAATTCAGAAATAAGTGGTTTTTCGAAGGGTTAAGGAAGTCACGGCTATATTACTGGAGAGACAAAAACGCAGCGAGTTTTCCGGCAATGTTACGTTCTTTCATTAGGCTTTCGCCTATGAGAAACGCATCCACCCCGGTTTTCATCAGCATCAGGATATCCTCACGGCACTTGATGCCACTTTCACTGACGACTATTCTATCTTTCTGTATCTTCGTTGCCAGAACAGTTGTTGTTGTAATGTCGGTTTTAAAGGTTCTCAGGTCTCGGTTGTTTATGCCGATGATCTCAGCCTCTGTGTGCAGAACCCTTCCCAGTTCTTCCAGGTTGTGCACTTCCACAATAGCCCTAATTCCCAGTTCCATTCCGGTCTTTAGAAGATCAGTCAACTGATTGTTGTCCAACATAGCTGCGATCAACAAGAAAGTATCAGCGCCACATAAGCGGGCCTGGTAGATCTGATAGTCATCGAATATGAAATCTTTACAGAGAAGGGGGATAGTCGTCACTTCTCTTATCTTTTTTAGGTAATCAAGGCTTCCATGGAAGTAATGTTCTTCGGTCAGCACTGATATGGCCGACGCACCATTGGCCTCATAAATCCTGGCAATTTCTACCGGATCAAAATCTTCCCTGATTATCCCTTTGGATGGCGATGCCTTCTTTATCTCGGCAATAATCCTTATGGGCTTGGAAGGAGAGGTTAGCGCAGACTTAATGTCTCTTACAAGAGGTGACTCACCTATCCCTCTCCGAAGTTCCTCCAAAGGACATTTTTTCTTGGCCTCCGACAGGTCTCTCTTCTTATGCCTTACTATTTTATCTAAGATCATAGCATCTTTATGAGCTGTTGGCTTTTAGCCAATGCCCCCATCCATAGTTCCGGATGAAAACCTATAGTGTCGTGTCATCTATGTAATGTCGCAAAGATGACCGTCATTCCCGCGGAAGCGGGAATCCAGAAGCGCCGAAGTAGCCAGAAATACTGGATTCCCACCTTCGTGGGAATGACAAAATCGAGATGCGTCATTTCTCAATTAACACGACACTAGCCTTTATTACTCATCTCCACAAGACCGTTCAATTTTCTCATGGCAGCATGGTTGTCTATTGATCTTGCGGCAACGTAGACACCTTCCGAAAGCGTCTCTGCCTTTCCACCTGTTACAATAGCCGCTGCCGCGTTAAGGATGACGATGTCCCTCCTGGGTCCCTTCCCACCTTCGAGTATCTCGCGAGTAATGCTGGCGTTTTCCACAGGATCTCCCCCTATCAGGTCCTCAGCACTGCATCGTTCAAGGTTGAAATCCTCCGGTTTTACCTGATATGTCCTTACTTCTCCATCCCTCAACTCAGATATCTTTGTCTCCGAAGTCAGGCTGATCTCATCGAGCCCGTCCTCCCCATGGACTACAAAGGCGTGTTTACTCCCGAGATTACCCAAAACCGCAGCCAGTTTTTCCGTTAACTCTTTCGAATAGACACCTATCACCTGAGCGTCAGCCCGTGCCGGATTGGTCAGAGGCCCCAACACGTTGAAGATGGTCCTGATACCAATCTCCTGCCTGGGACCGGATGCATGCTTCATTGCTCCGTGGAGGATCGGGGCAAAGAGGAACCCGATGCCGTTTTTATCAAGGCATCTCTCTACTATACTTACGTCCGCTTCAATATTTACACCTAGAGTCTTCAAGACATCGGCGCTTCCGCAGTTGCTGGAAACGGACCTGTTCCCGTGTTTTGCTACGGTTATGCCGGCTCCTGCAACGACAAAGGCTGCTGTTGTGGATATATTGAAGGTATTGGCGCCGTCTCCACCGGTCCCACAGGTGTCTATCACCGTGGACGCCATTGTGTTTATCCTTATCGCCTTCTCTCTCATTACCCTGGCCGCGCCGGTGATCTCCTCCACAGTCTCCCCTTTCATCCTCAGGGCGGTAATGAAAGAACCTATCTGCACAGGGGTAGCCGCTCCTTCCATTATATGATTCATTACCTCTACCATCTCTGATTCGGACAGGTCAATCCCTTCAACTACTTTTTTCATTGCCTCGGGGATCATAATGATTTCTCCTTTTCAGGCCCTCACGGACACCAAGAAATTCTCCAGGAGGCGCTTCCCCACCTTTGTGAGAATAGACTCCGGATGGAACTGAATCCCTTCAATAGGGTATTCATCATGTCTAACCCCCATGATATCGCCATCTTCAGTCTCTGCGCTCACCTTTAGACACTGGGGTAGGGAGGCGCTCTCAATCACCAATGAATGGTATCGCGTCGCCTCAAAGGGGTTTGGCAAGTCTTTGTAAACACCTTTATTGTCATGATGGATAAGAGAGATCTTACCATGCATTATCCTACTGGCGCCAACGATCTTTCCACCGAATGCCTGGCCGATGCACTGGTGCCCGAGACAGACCCCGAGGATTGGTATCTTGCCGGCAAAGTGACATATTGCATCTAGTGAAATCCCCGCTTCATCAGGTCTACCCGGGCCCGGTGAAATCGTCAGTCCATTGGGTTCTAACGTCTCGGTTTCCCGGAGGGTTATCTTATCATTTCGGAATACTACAACTTTTTCGCCGAGTTCCCCGAAGTACTGAAACAGGTTGTAGGTAAAAGAGTCGTAATTATCGATCATTAAAAGCATACTCTTATCCCAGTCCACTCTTGGCCATTTCAAGGGCCTTCATCATGGCTTTTGCCTTATTCACGGTTTCAGTCCACTCCTTGTCCGGTTGTGAATCAGCAACAATCCCGGCGCCTACCTGAATGTATATGGTGTCGTCCTTGATGATTACAGTCCTGATTGTGATACAGAAATCCATATTGCCGGAAAAGCTGAAGTATCCAACAGCGCCGGCGTAAGGACCTCTTTTCGTGGGTTCTAACTCCTCGATAATCTCCATGGCCCGCACTTTTGGAGCGCCTGAGACCGTGCCGGCAGGGAGGCAGGCCCTGAGCACATCAAAGTTGTCTCTCTTGCCATCAAGAACCCCCTGGACATTGGAAACCATGTGCATGACGTGGGAATATTTTTCAGTCACCATGAGTTCGTTGACATGGACTGTGCCTATCTTTGCCACCCTCCCTACGTCGTTTCGTCCAAGATCAACCAGCATTATATGTTCTGCGATCTCTTTGGGGTCTCGGAGCAGATCCTTCTCCAATTCCCGGTCTTTATCCGGGCTTTCGCTTCTGGGACGTGTCCCTGCAATGGGCCTGAGGCAGATTTGGTTGTCTTCGACCCTGACCATCACCTCCGGGGACGATCCGGCCATTAACAAGTCGCCGAACTTCAAGTAGAACATATAGGGTGAGGGATTTATGGTCCTCAGGCTTCGATAGATGTTGAAAGGGTCTATCTTTGCTTCTGTTTGGAATCGTTGCGAAAGGACCACCTGTATGATATCTCCTGCCACGATATGTTCTTTTGCTTTTAGTACTATACCCTCAAACTCCTCCTTTGAAAGGTTTGACGTGATATTGAGGGGTTGTTTATCGGAAGTCTGCATCGATTTTGTACTGATGGGCTCGTTCAATCTCACAATGATGGAATCTACCTTTCCTATGGCCTCTTGGTACGCGGTCTTCAGGTCGCGGTCACCGGTTAAATGGACATTGGAGACGACCTTGAGGGTCTGTTTCAAGTTATCAAATATAAGGATCGTGTCTGTGATCACAAAGAGACTATCGTATATTTCTAGATCGTCTATTGTATTGTCAGGCAACGCTTCAAAGAACCTTACCACATCATAACTCAGGTAGCCCACGGCCCCACCGAAAAACCTTGGTAACCCGTCTGTCTTTACGGGCCTGTATCCGGCCATCAAATCCCTTAATAGATCAAGGGGAAAGGCCACGTCTGTCAATTTTTCTTTCTTCTGATTAGTGATAATCTCTACGGTATTGCCTTTGCTTCGGAAGATTACCGAAGGATTGACCCCCAGGAAGCTGTATCTGGCCCATTTCTCGCCTCCCTGTACGCTTTCCAGTAAGAACGAATACTCCCCGCTGCTCATCTTCAGAAATGCAGAGACCGGGGTCTCCATGTCTGCCAGGATCTCCCTGTAAACAGGGATAAGGTTGCCTTCTTTTGCCTTTTTGCAGAAATCTTCAAAGGATGGGTAAACCATCTATTTCTCCATTCCCTCAACCTGGGAGGCATGTGAGCGACTCAGGGGTTACTATATTTTTAAACAAAAAAGGCCGCGGGCTTTAGGATTTGCCCACGGCCTTTTTGTTTTCTTTATCTTTGCTTCTTTAGTATCCAACAAACGGGGCGCACAAATCCCTATCTATATGATACGCCCACCACCACTCCAAAACCACATTCTGTACGCAAATTGATTCAGAATTTATCATGCCCCTATACCTGTTTGATTAAATTTGTTAAATTTCATTAACATAATAGGTCTGTACTTGTCAAGCCTTTTTTCCGTTCGTCAGCAATTCTAGTTATGGAATTTCCGCTCACAATCCGACAGTTGGGATATCTTAGGGACGTGGCCGAAATAACTTCCTCAAGTTGGCGCTCAGATTTAGGTCAGATTTGTTCGATCTGAAAATACAAAACCACAGGAATAGTTTTGCCTATTTCGAGGATTTTGTGTTTGAAGATCGGGCAAAGATGGCCT
>DAOWME010000157.1 GCA_030643245.1 Deltaproteobacteria bacterium | reverse complement strand
TTCAGGCCATCTTTGACCGATCTTCAAACACAAAATCCTCGAAATAGGTAAGACTATTCCTGTGGTTTTGTGTTTTCAGATCGAACAAATCTGACCTAAATCTGAGCGCCAACTTGAGGAAGTTATTTCGGCCTCGCCCCTAACATACCTTTCCGGATCCCCGGTAACATAGATCCATATCTCTCGCTGCCTTGGTTTCGTTAAGCCGCCCAACAGGTGTGCTTAGCGGCGCAGCGTGAAGTTTTTCCGGGCAGGTTTCGGCCTTACCCGCTATCCTGATCATCGCTTCGATGAAACTATCGAGGGTTTCCTTATTTTCCGTCTCTGTCGGTTCGATCATCAGCGCTTCCTTGACAATGATGGGGAAGTAGATGGTTGGTGGATGAAACCCTTCATCGATAAGCGCCTTGGCGATATCAACAGCGCGAACTCCCTCTTTTGCCTGGCTTTTGGCTGAGAGAACGCATTCGTGCATACAGCCGTCAGGATAGGGCGCGTGATAGGCCTCTTTAAGTGAATGGAGGATATAGTTAGCGTTGAGCACGGCGTTGGCGCTTACACGCCGGAGTCCCTCCGCGCCCAGACTGAGTATATAGGCATAGGCCTTGAGACATACCGCAAAATTACCATAGAACGGCGCTACGTATCCTATTGAGTCTCGATAATCATAGTTGAGCGCGTATGTGTTGTCATCCCTCTTAATGACCCTCGATATAGGCAAAAATTTCTCCAGGTGCTGTTTAACGCCTACCGGCCCTGACCCGGGCCCTCCTCCCCCATGGGGTGTACCAAAGGTCTTGTGTAGATTTACGTGTACGATATCGAAGAGTGCATCACCCGGCCGGAATCTCCCTAGAACCGCGTTGAGGTTGGCCCCATCGTAGTACATAAGGCAGTCGTGTGCCCGGGCCAACGCGGAGATCTTCTCAATATCCGAAATGAATATGCCCAGTGTATTCGGGTTCGTCAGCATCAAGGCCGCGGTTTGCTCCCCCATCATCGATTCGAGGGCTGGAAAGTCGATAGCGCCGGTTTTACGACTTGTGGGGACCACTCGAACGGAATAGCCCGCAGTGGCGGCACTGGAAGGATTCGTGCCGTGGGCTTCATCCGGTATTAGTATCTCCGACTTTTTGTTATTTTTATGTTTTTGGTACGCTGCTACCAGCATCATTCCGGTGAGCTCACCGTGGGCGCCCGCGAGTGGCTGCAGCGTGAAAGCGTCCATACCGGTGATCTCACAGAGAAGCTGTTCGAGTTCATATACCACTGCCAGAGCGCCTTGGGTAAGTAGACCTCCGCGGCGAAGTTGCGGAAGAAGTGGATGGAGTAAAGTGAACCCATCGAGCCGGGCGATCTCTTCGCAGACCTTAGGGTTGTATTTCATGGTACACGAGCCGAGAGGATAGAAATTGGTGTCCACGCCGTAGTTTTTCCGGGAAAGGTCCGTAAAATGACGCACTACATCGAGCTCTGAAAGCTCGCACAGATCAAGCTCCGTTGACCGGGCATATAGGGCATCTGTTCTCGTCGAAACCGGCACGTCTGACTCGGGCAGGCGGACACCCCTTCTTCCTGGTACTGACTTCTCGAATATTACCGGCATACCACGTCCTCCAATGCCTCTGCAAAGAGACCTATTTCGTATTTTGTCCTCTTTTCAGTAACCGCCACTAGAAGGAAATTCTCCATACCCGAATAGTAACGGCCAAGGGGAAACCCCGCAGCAAACCCCTTCTCGATCATTAGCCCTACACATTCTCCGGCGTCCATGGGCAGTCGAACGCTAAATTCGTTAAAGGTTGGGATGGAGTCCATCACCTCGATCCCCGGAATGGCCTTGAGACGTTCCTTGGCATATTCCGCCTTATCAAGGCACAATTGCGCTACTTCTTTTAGACCCTCCGTGCCCAGGAGACTGAGATATACATGGGCCCGCAATGCACACAACGCCTGGTTTGTGCAGATGTTGGATGTCGCCTTCTCACGACGTATGTGTTGTTCCCGTGCCTGCAGAGTCAAGACAAATCCCTCTTTGCCTTTGTTGTCAACCGTCCGGCCCACGATCCGGCCCGGCATCTTACGTACCAGTTTTTTTCTCGTGGACATGAACCCAAGATAGGGGCCCCCAAACGAGAGTGGAATACCGAGCGGCTGTCCTTCGCCTGTAGCAATATCAAAACCCATATCGCCCGGCGTCTTCAGAATAGCGCAAGCTACAGGGTTTACCGACTGAAGAGCAAGAGCCCCATTATCATGGCAACGCCGGACGATATCGGAATGGTCGTCTATTGCCCCGAAGAAGTTGGGATTTTGGGTGATAACCGCTGCCGTTGAATCGTCGATAAGATCAAAAAGCCTTTCGCGGTCCGTCTGGCCGTGAAGGACAAGAGTATCGCGAAAATCTATTGAAAGGTTGGTGGCATATGAATAGATCATCTTCCTGTAGATGGGACTCACCCCCCCATCCACAACAACCTTCCTGCGTCCGGTTGCTGCAATCGCCATCTGGAACGCCTCATACAGTGCGGTACCTCCGTCATAAAGAGAGGCGTTTGCCACCTCCATGTCGGTCAGCCTACAGATATGGGTTTGATACTCGTACATAGCCTGGAGCGTACCCTGAGACAGCTCCGGCTGGTAGGGGGTGTACGCAGTGTAGAACTCACCCCTGCCAACGATTGCATCAACTGCCGCCGGGATGAAGTGATCGTAATAACCTCCACCGAGAAAGCTTACCAGGTCATAATAGTTCTGGCCGGCTAGCTTCTTGAAGAATGAGTATACTTCAAGTTCTGACTTCCCCCGGGGAAGGGAGAAAGACTTAGGCTGCAGCGAGGCAGGAATGGCGGCAAAGAGGTCATCTACAGTAGAGACGCCGCATCGCTCAAGCATCTCTTTGCGTTGCTCGTCGGTATTCCCAATATAGGTCATTCTTGAGACTCCAAGAACGCCTTGTATGCCCCGGCGTTCATCAGACCACTAAGTTCGTGTTCATCAAAATCCTTTAGCTTGAATATCCAACCGTCGCCGTGAGGGTCCTCGTTGATTTTCTCCGGCGCATCCTCTAACGAATTATTGATCTCCGCAACTTCGCCCGAAATCGGCGCGAAGATATCACTAGCTGCCTTTACTGATTCAACGACCGAACATGCTTGCCCTTTTTTGACTACTGTGCCTGGTCGAGGAAGCTCGACAAAGGTAATGTCTCCCAGCGCCTCCTGCGCGTAGTCAGTGATGCCCACGGCCGCCAGCGTTTCTTCAATCTTTATCCATTCATGGGTTTCCATGTATTTGCAGTCATCCGGTATCATATCTAGGCCTCCTCACCCCTAAGGGTCTCTAAAGAAACTCTTTCAGGTTCTTACGCCAGGTTGCCCCTTTATACAGAGGCACTTTGCAAATTGTTCCTTTCAATTCGTATCTCTCGGCCCTGATGGTCACTACTGTCCCAGGCCTACTGCTCGATTTGCTGATATACCCCATGGCAATGGCCTTGCCGAGGGACGGAGAGAAAGAGCCACTAGTCACCAAACCGGTCACCTCCCCTTCTGCATCGAGCAGTGTATCATGTGCCCGTGCGGTTCTCCTGTCATCGAGAAACATGGCAACCAGCGAGTATTTCCGTTTTGATTCGTCGAGAACCACCGGAGAGCCGATGAATTTTTTCCGGGTAGCGATGTAGCGTAGCAACCCGGATTCAGCTACGTTCCTGTCAGCGGAAATCTCGTTCCCGTAAAGGGGCAAACCCATTTCGAGCCTGAGAGTATCTCGTGCGCCAAGCCCGGCCGGTTCAGCACCGTTCTCTATGCAGTCGTTCCACAAGGGGATGCCGATTTCGTTATCGCAGTATATCTCAAAGCCAATTTCACCAGTGTAACCCGTTCTGCTGACAAGAACCTGCCTACCTTTATACCGGTTGTGTTTGAAGTGGTAAAACTTCATGTCATCTATCCTATCCTCCATCACCTTCTGCATGATCTTTGCGGATTGAGGCCCCTGGAGGTCGATTTTTGCGGTTTTGTCGGAAACGTCTTCTATGTGGGTAGCCTTGGAGAGGTGATACTTGATCCACTTAAAATCTGTCTCCTGTGTTGCGGCGTTCACCACCATGAGGAAGTCGTTTTCACCCAGACGATAGGTAACCTGATCGTCGACAGCCCCCCCCTGGTGATTGCAGAGGAAGCCGTAGCGACACTGCCCGATCTCCATGGTACCGACCTGACAGCTCAGCAGATTCTCCAGGTCGGCAAGCGCACTTCCTCCGCAGATGTGGAATTCTCCCATGTGGCAAGTATCAAAGACAGTGGCCCTGTTACGGGTAGCCAGGTGCTCGGCGATGATGCCGTGGTATTGAATCGGCATAAGATAACCGGCAAACGGAGAGATCTTCGCCCCGCCGGATTCATGGATATCGTACAGAATGGTTTTCTTCATGCCCATAAGGATACCCTTTACAATCACCTAACTTAATCCTACCTTACCACTCAAAACTCTGAATCACCACAACATCCTTTTCCTTTGCCTTCTTGAGAAACCCCTTTGTTGCATAGTGCGTTACCAGCACTCTCAAGACCTTCTCTCCCTCATACTCACTCAACACTGCCTCTACCTTCTCATCCAACTCCTTAAACACATCATCCCTCTTCTTTTTCCTTCTCTCATCGAGCCTTAACTTCACCTCCCCCACTATCAACAGTTCCCCTCCATTCTTTTTACCCCTGCCGAATATATTTATCTCCTTACCTCCGATATCAGCCCTTATTAACCTTTCATCAAGGTCAATACCGCAGCGGTCTTTCAATAACTTAGGGATCATCCTGTATACTTCGTTCTCAAGGGCATAACTCACGCTCCTCGATAAACCGCCAACATCTCCCCTCGTATTATCAAGACCTATTGCAAGGACCTTCATCTCATCGGCAAGCTCACCTACCTTGACTTCAGTCCTTTTTTGGGCTTCAGACAGCTCCCCCATCTTGACTTCAGTCCTTTTTTGAGCCTCCGCAAGATCTTTCACTATTCCTTTAAGCTCATTGAAATCACTGGTTTTGACAAGGTCACTGTATGCATCGGTTATTACCTCTGAAAGCACACTGGCCTGTCTGTTGTCGAATACATCTTCTAATTTTTTCTTTATCTCTGCTGTTTGCATCTTTTGTTACCTCAAGTTTGGGGTTCCGCCTTTAAGCGGTTCGAAGGACGGCTGAGGCGTTCCTTTCTGAAACCGATTATATAGATTTCCATATATCAAATTTCACTGCGTTATCGGTCGGAATCCACGACGACGTACTACAACGTACGACTTACGCGGATTCCTTCCTCTGCCCTTGTGAAATTTAATATCTGAAAACCTATAGGAGGAACTCCGAACAAGCTTTTAAAGTGTAAACCGAAAATGGAAGGATGCCAAAAATCTTAACAAAAATTTTGATGTTACGCAACCTTAATGTATTCAGTAGTCCCGTTTTAAGTGGTGATATTGTTGTGGACACACTCTGACGTCATCTAAAGAATTTCAACGATAATGATTTCATCTCCACTACCGGAGTAGCATCTCGCCAATCCATAAGGGAGAGACAATATGCGTTTCTCCGGGTCTGTTTCAGTCATTTGCTTAGGGACGGGAACGAAATAACTTCCTCAAGTTGGCGCTCAGATTTAGGTTAGATTTGTTCGATCTGAAAATGCAAAACCGCAGGAATAGTCAAACTATTTTAAGGATTTTGTGTTTGAAGATCGGGCAAAGATGGCCTGAAGATGAGATGCACAAATGGGGAAGTTATTTCGTCCCCATCCCTTACCTTCTATGCTTTCTCATCGATTGTTCTTGTTTTTTCTCTTCAATTTGCTATAGTAAATGTCGATTTCAGATACTAATAGCCACTACTTCGTTGAGTTGGCGTCTATGGTTCTCAGATTCTGAGTGTGTTTGGTAACGGGGTCTTCACTCCGGGGGGACATTATGATTGTTGGTGTACCGAAGGAAATAATCGCCGATGAAAACCGTGTATCTTTGTTACCTGTTGGTGCGGAAGCACTCGTGGATCATGGACATCAGGTCCTTGTGGAAACAAAAGCCGGCTCAGCGAGTAGCTTCCCTGACAGGTTATACGCATTGGCAGGCGCTGAGATTGTCCATACCGCAGAAGAGGTGTATCGGCGATCAGGGATGATCATTAAGGTAAAGGAACCGCTTCCGGTTGAACATGGCTTTCTGGACAAAGGAAAAATTGTCTTTACTTATTTTCATTTTGCGGCCTCAGAACAATTGGTACATGCTGTTATTGGGTCAAAATGCGTGGCTATTGCCTACGAGACGACCGAGACTGAAGAGGGTCATCTGCCGCTCTTAACTCCAATGAGCGAAGTGGCCGGCCGCATGTCAGTGCAACAGGGTGCCAAGTATCTGGAATGCGAACATGGGGGGCGCGGGATCTTGCTCGGTGGTGTACCTGGTGTTGAACCCGCAACTGTCGTCATACTCGGAGGTGGCGTGGTTGGTACAAATGCGGCAAAGATGGCCGCTGGTCTTGGAGCCAGAGTCTATGTTCTGGACACGGATCTGGAACGTTTGAGATACCTTAGCGACGTGATGCCACCGAACGTCGTAATGATGATGTCAAATACACATAACATCCGTGCACTATTGGGAGTTGCGGATGTTGTTATCAGTGCAGTGCTCATTCCAGGGGGCAGGGCACCTAAGCTGATCACACGGGCCATGCTGACACTGATGAAGAGGGGGGCAGTCATAGTAGATGTGGCCATCGACCAGGGAGGGTCACTGGAGACGTCACATCCCACTACTCACGAGGATCCCATATATGAAGTGGATGGTGTGATTCATTATTGTGTTACCAATATGCCCGGTGCCATGCCCGTGACGTCAACAATTGCTTTGACGAACGCCACCCTTCCCTATGTTATAGAGATTGCAGACAAGGGATACAAGCGAGCGATTTTGGAGAGCTATGCTGTGGGGAAAGGCGCCAACATTGTGCTGGGGAAGGTCACATATAAGAATGTCGCCAATGCGTTCGGTATGGTCTACACTCCCGTAGACGAAATTTTGAGACGCATATGATGTTTTTCGCTTGATGGTCGGCAACCACGCTCTGACACGTCCTTTTGGAAAAGTATTAGCTAGTTTCCATCCGGAAATGGCCATTTTCCCCCTGAGCTGCGTTCTGGTAAGCTAATGGGGTCGGGCCAAGCTAACTATTTAGAACTATTAACAAACAACTGTAAAAACACCCCTATTTGGGCCCCATATCGAGCTTTTTAGGGGCAAAAAGAGCATTATTCACAATAATTCAATGGCGAGAGCAAAAAGACAC
>DAOWME010000114.1 GCA_030643245.1 Deltaproteobacteria bacterium | reverse complement strand
GGCATCCTTCATAAAAGCTATAAAGTAGTTTACACTTTCTAATAAAAAAACGGTCTCGGCACAGATTCAACGGTGGTTAAATTTTAATCCGTGCAGCTGTTTGAGCATTTTAGTGAGCGTTAAGAAAGAACAGGGGGAAAGCCCCGTTTTTTTTGAATGTTTGTAGTTTTAAAGCCTATAGGTTAAATTTAATAGCTGGAGGCTGTTCTTTCTTTATGCTCACTTAGATGCGAGTTCTGCACGGGTTAAAATTTGACCACCGTTGAAGCAGCCATAATTTCAAAAATGTAAACTGATGTATGAAGGATGCCCAAAAATACATGAAGAGATGATATCTATTTTGGAACCTGGGGGAACCCTCTCCGGAAAACTCCATAATTACGAATTTCGTCCACAACAGATAGAGATGTCCCAAGCTGTGGCCGACGCCTTAAGATGCGAAAAATACTTGATCGTGGAAGCGGGAACAGGGATCGGCAAGACCCTTGCCTACCTCATCCCTGCCATTCTGAGCCGAAAAAAGGTTGTCGTCTCCACAGGGACCAAGAACTTGCAGGAGCAACTCTATTTTACGGACATCCCCCTTTTGAAAGAGGCCCTTCCCCTGGATTTCAATGCTATATACATGAAAGGGAGAAACAATTATCTCTGTTTGCGGCGTTTTCGGAAATTCAATGCTCAATCTTCTCTGACGTTCGACAGGGCTTTATCCGGTCATGAAGAGATATTACAATGGGCACAAGAGACTGAGACCGGTGACCGTTCAGAGCTTGAGAACCTGCGGGATGACGATCCGGTGTGGAACGATATATGTTCGAAGAGCGACCTCTGCGAGGGGCAAAAGTGCGAGACATTCGACACATGCTTCGTTACCAGGATGCGACAGAATGCCGCAACCGCCGATATAATCATCATTAACCACCACCTTTTCTTCGCGGATTTATCGGTAAAAGTAACGGGGTACGGAGAAATAATACCCAGATATAATGCGGTGATTTTCGACGAGGCCCATCAACTGGAGGATGTGGCTACCAATTATTTCGGAATAACCATGAGTAATTACAAGCTGGAAGAACTGATCCAGGACACGCTGAAGGAGCTGAGAACAAACAAGGTCAGTGATAAACGTATTGATAAGGCGCTAGACTCTTTAATGGAAAGGCAAAAAAGGTTCTTTGGTAGCTTTCAAAGCAAATTATCGAGATATCGGTTGAAGTCCGAGGTTCTGCACAGTGATACATTAAAGCAGTCAGGTAATATATTAAATACTCTGGAACTGGTTGCCGCCAGGCTCAATAATCTGCAGCACGAAACCGAGGAAATCAGGGCCTGCAGCAGAAGGGCATCAGAGATAAAAGATCAGTTAGCTTTCATCATTGACATGGAAAATCCTCTCTACGTCTACTGGTGCGAGAAAAGGGGAAAGGGGGTATTCCTTCACGCTTCTCCCATAGATGTATCCCATGAACTGAAGAACCGGTTGTTCAATGAAGTCAAGAGTATCATCTTTACATCAGCGACCATATCTACAAATGGGGGCTTTGATTACTTCAAATACCGACTGGGACTTGATGACCATGTGGACGAATTATGCTTGACTTCCCACTTCGATTATCAAAGGCAATCTATCCTCTATCTCCCAAGAGGCCTACCTGACCCCAATTCATCGAGATTTGTTGAAGCCATTTCAGAAGAGATTGAAAGGATACTCTCTGTAACTTCCGGAAGGGCCTTCGTATTGTTCACAAGCATTAAAAACATGAAAGACGTCTATGAAAGGCTTAAAAACAGGCTGAGCTTCCTGGCATTGCTGCAAGGTGAAAAGCCTAAGTCATATCTACTCAATAGATTTAAGAGAGATGTAAACTCGGTGTTATTTGCCACCCACAGTTTTTGGGAAGGGGTAGATGTTCAGGGTGAGGCGCTCAGTTGTGTCATTATCGATAAATTGCCCTTTGCCTCCCCTTCCGAACCTGTAGTTGAGGCCAGAATCGAAAACATCTCAAGGGATGGAGGAAACCCCTTTCTTGATTATCAATTACCGTCTGCCATTTTAACGTTGAAACAGGGCGCTGGTAGATTGATCAGAAACAAAAAGGACATGGGAGTTCTCTCCGTCCTGGACAATCGAATAGTAACCAGGGGGTACGGAAAAAGATTCATTAGAAGCCTGCCCGATTGTCCCATAACAAGTAACCTCGAGGATGTTGAGGGGTTTCTGAGAAGAAAGGGCGCTAATTAGTGTCCATCCAGAAATGGCCCTTTTTCCCCTGAGCTGCGTTCTCCTCAGGTTTCCGCCTGCGACATACAATCATGTACGCCTCGGCGCAAACCGTCGTGCGGCCTTGCTCAGAGAAAAAATTGCTCATTTCTGAATTGGAAACCAACTCGTGCCCTTTTCTCAAGAAGTCCATTTCTGGATGGAAACTAATTAAGAATTGTTGAAGAACCTTTATAAACATTGGATCTTCTGTATTATGACATCTTATGCGATTTTAAGTATCCATGAATAGACTCTCTTTTATCCTTGCACCCATTTTACTACTCTTAACCCTTGTCCTTTGTTGTCCGTTTTCTTTTTCCGAAAGCACTGAGCTGGGGGATCATATCGGTGAGGGGCCAATACATTTAGAGGCAGACAGGTTAGAATTTGACAGAAAGAATAATGTTTATACGATACGGGGGAACGCCAAAATAGTCCAGGATGAAAGGATATTAAAGGCAGACATGATAAAGGTAAACCCGGAGAGCAGGCATGCGGAGGCCACCGGCGATATTATCCTGATCGACGGAGAAGACATACTTCGGAGTGACAGGATGGAGATCAACATGGCTGAACAAACAGGTATCATATATAATGGGACCCTATTCTTCAAAAAAGAGAACTTCCACATATCCGGCAAACGGATCGAGAAACTGGGCAAGGACAAGTATCGGATGATTGACGGGTCTTTTACCACATGCGATGGTGACTCTCCTCCCTGGAAGTTTACCGGCAAAGAGATAAACGTCACCGTAGAGGGTTACGCTACTGTCAAACATGCGATGTTCCATTTGAAGGACATACCGGTCTTTTACTTCCCTTACATGATTTACCCGGCAAAGATCAAGAGACAGACGGGGTTTTTGATCCCCTCTGTCGCTTATTCCAAAGACCAGGGAAACCAGATGACAGTGCCTTTCTTTTGGGCTATATCTAAGAATATGGATGCGACTTTTTCACTGGACTACAGGGGTAAAAGAGGGGTCGGAGAAAAGGCGGACTACCGTTATATTTTCAGCAAAAACAGTTTTGGGAACCTTTACTTCTATCATATGAATGAAAAGAATAGTTACCGGGATTGGCAGGAAGGTCGAAAGAAAGAAGGACTGATCAGCAGCCCTGATAGATGGCTCTTGAAGTATCGGCATGAACAATATTTTGATCCTTCTCTCACGGCAAAGATCGATGCGACAGCCATAAGCGACAGGGATTTCTATAGAGATTTTGATGAGATTGTTGACGATAGATCCAAAGAAAAACTGGAGTCCACACTCTTCCTCACCAAGGTCTGGCAGAGGTTCAACCTAAATTCCGAATTCAGACATTATCAAGACTTGGAAAAAAAGGATAAAACTACGTTACAGAGGCTTCCAAGGGTTGCGTTCACGGGTTCACAACAGAGAATCCGAGATTTCCCCCTGTTTTACAGTCTCACCTCTACGTTCGACAACTTCTGGCGGGAGGAAGGACTGAGAGGTAATAGAATAGATATCTACCCTAAGATATTATACACTTTTCATACCGACTATTTCGATTTCAATCCGGAACTTGGGATAAGGGAGACCGTCTATAGACTGGACCATGGCGATGATAAGGTTAAAAGCAGAGAAATCTACAACTTAAACATACGGTTCTCAACTACAGTTCAAAAGATATTCAAGGCTAATGCAGGAAGGCTTCAAAAACTGAAACATACCATAAAACCGGCAGTAGAGTATACGTTTATACCGGCAGTAGATCAAAGTGACCTTCCGGAATTTGACCTCGATGAGAGGATTGAAAGGAAAAAAGCCATCACTTACTCCCTCACCAATGAACTTTGGGGGAAGATTTGTGGGGAAAAGGGGAAAAATTATCCCCACAAGTTTGTCAAGTTTGAACTCAGTCAGAGCTATGATTTCGCTGAGGCCGAAAAGTCATCCATTGATTCCCCACGTCCGTTTTCTAAAGTATCGGGTGAATTGGATATCTTTCCAACCAGCGATATCACTTTACGGTTTGACGGAGAGTATGATACATACGGGGGTGATCTTAGCGCCTTTAATGGATTGATGAACCTAAAGAATAAACGGGGAGATTTTGTTTATATCGAATACAGAAATACAAAGGGCGAGCTGGAGGAAATCAACACGAAACTGAAGGTCAAGGTATCAGCTTCTTTTAATGTAAGGTTTGAAAACAGATATTCAATATTTAACGACACATCTTCAGAAACCATTTGGGGATTTGATTACAAAGCACAATGTTGGGGCATAGGGGTAACCTATTCGGACAGAGCTATCGAGGACGAGGACAGGAGAGAACAGAAATATATGATCAGGTTCCTCCTTACCGGCATCGGAGAGTTTGGGGAATGATTGCTTAGGGACGGGGACGAAATAACTTTCTCAAATTGGCGCTCAGATTTAGGTCAGATTTGTTCGATCTGAAAATACAAAACCACAGGAATAGTTTTGCCTATTTCGAGGATTTTATGTTTGAAGATCGGGCAAAGATGGCCTGAAGATGAGATGTACAAATGGGGAAGTTATTTCGGCCACGTCCCTTAGGTGAAAGCATTAGGTGTAAGGAGTTGATAGGGGTCCTTTATGCCCGGGGCGGCATTTTAGTTGAGGGAGTGATATGGATTTCAAGTTTAGCAAAGAGGAGGAGGCATTCAGGGGCGAAGTTCGTGAGTTTATCAAACAAGAGCTCCCTCCTGACTGGATCGGCATGGGGAGTACGGCAGGATTAGAGGCTGAAACCGATGAGGACTGGGAATTTTGTTGCTCCATGAGACGCAAGCTGGGCTCAAGGGGTTGGTTGAGCTTGGCATGGCCCAAGGAATACGGCGGGCAGGAGGACGTGATAAAGCAATTCATCCTCAGTGAGGAGATGTTTTACAACGAAGTGCCAGGAATGGATTTTCCCGGCGCCGCTATGTTGGCCCCTGTCCTCATCCGCTATGGGACGGAGGAACAAAAAAAGGAGTTTTTGGCCCCCATTGCCAGGGGCGAGATAACATGGTGCCAGGGTTTTAGCGAACCCGGAGCAGGATCTGACTTGGCCGCGCTTTCTACACGAGGGTGGGAGGAGGGGGATTACTTCATGATCGATGGACAAAAGGTCTGGACCAGCAACGCCCATCGCGCTGACTGGTGCTTTTTTTTGGCCAGAACCGATCCTGATGCCCCCAAACACAAAGGGATCAGCTTTCTTCTGGTGGATATGAAAACACCCAATATTACTGTTCGGCCCCTGGTAGACATAGCCGGGGGTCGTTTCTTTAATGAAGTTTTTTTTGACAATACACAAGTCCCCAAAGAGAACCTTGTAGGGCAAAAGAACGAAGGCTGGGCAGTAGCCATGAGTACCTTAGGTTTTGAACGCTCAGGTATCCATCGCCTCAGCGCTGCCCGGCGGAACATCGCCCGTTTGATTGAATATATGAGAGAAAGAAAGGGCGATGTCGGTATCACGACTCATAGGACTCTGTTTCGGCACAGGTTGGCAGATCTATATATGGAGGGTGAGATAGGGAGGTTGTTGGCAGTTAGAGTAGCTTGGTTGCAGAGTCAGGGCAAGGTTGTGGATCATGAGGCATCCATGTCGCGTGTTTTTGGCTGTGAGTTGCTGCAGCGGGTGAGTAATACAGGCATGCGGCTTCTAGGACACTACGGCCAATTGAGAAAAGGTTCCAGGTGGGCTCGGCTAAGGGGAAGGATAGAGCATGATTATCTAGATACCGTGGCGGCTACGATAGGTGCGGGCACATCCGAGATTCAAAGAAGTGTTATAGCCCTTAGAGGTCTGGGCCTGCCCCGGGGTTGAGCATGGGGTTAACTTATTCAGTATAAGGGAGGTGATATTGAATTATATAACTGAAGGTTATCTGGAATAACAGTACACCTGGCTTTCGATATTGCAGAGAGGCGGGTGGGCCATTGCGAAAGAATGGGTTCTGACAGCCTACTCCTATGAGCATTTACGATTAGGAGATTAAAGAAGAGGCACCGTGTTTGGGCTGAGAAATGAGGATCATAGGGGCTACGGTCAAAGACTGGAAGGGGGGATGGATATGGAAGAAAAGACATTTGATTATGCCATATATCAAAAGGAAGGAAGTATTGCCAGGGTTATCCTCAATCGTCCTGAAAAGCTCAATGTAACTAATATGATGGGCACCACAGAAGGGGTATGGACTGACATGCACCGTGGCCTTGACGAGGCTGCGGAAGATGATGAGGTAAAGGTTGTCATCCTCAAGGGTGCGGGCAGGGCCTTTACCGCTGGTGAAGACCTGTCTCAGGCAGGGTTTGTCTATGGTTTTGGCGTGACAAAGGAGGCCCGGCGGCCCAGCCAACGCGTTAGGTTAAAAATCCTGCGTAAGTTCCATGAGGAATGGGAGAAAGTCATGTTTTTCCCCAAGGTCCTGATCGGTCAGGGGCATGGCTATTGTTTAGGCGCGGGGAGTATGCTTCTCAATGAATGCGACCTGGCCATTGTGGCCGAGGATGCTGTCCTGGGTTATGTACAGGAGAGGGTCGGAGGCCCCGGTCTTAGTCTGACCATCCCGTTGATCCTGTCTGTCGGGCTAAAGAAGGCCAAGGAGCTTATATATACGGGGAAGACCATTACCGGCAAGGAGGCGGCGGAGATTGGGTTGGTTAATCATGCGGTGCCCGCAGACAAGGTGGAGGAGGAAGTGGAAGCCCTGGCCCAGGATATCGCATGCATGTCGAGAGATGGTCTTTACATCGGCAAAGCACAGACCGAGATAATCTATAATCTCCTCGGCATTGGCTCTGCATTTGCGACCAACCACATCGCCCACTCGCTCTTTACCAACCTACGCTGGGAGCCTGACGAATACAATCTCTTCAAGGAACGCAGAAACAAAGGGATGAAGGAATCTCTTCACGGTATGCACCGGCATTTTGGAGGAGACATCTCTGAGAGAGGGAAGAAGGAAGGGTAACCAGGCCTGTAATGGCAGAAGGTTTCATGGATAATCTTTTGACGTGTCACAGGTAAAAAAGGAGGAGTAATGGAACGAGATACTTCAATGGAGTATTCGCTTTACCAGTTAGCGTCGGGGATCTCGGTCAATGCTGAAGCGACCGGCAATGCCATAAGTACCTTGGCTGAGCTTGTTCGTAGAGGAAACAATCGTGCACTCGAGTATCTGAGGGAATTGGCAGAGGGTGATGCCAAATCACCAGAGCTGGTAAAAAAAGCGGCGGAGGAACTGAAGGCTGCAAAGGCCTCTTAGGATGGACTTAAGGAGGAACTGTGTACCGGCGTGAAGATTGATAATTAGTTTCCATTCAGAAATGGCCCTTATTCCCCTGAGCTGCGTTCTCCTCCGGTTTCCGCCTGCGACGTACGATCATGTACGCCTCGGCGCAAACCCTCGTGCGGCCTTGCTCAGAGAAAAAATTGCTCATTTCTGAATTGGAAACCAACTCGTGCCCATTTTCTCAAGAAGTCCATTTATGGATGGAAACTAATTAAGGGACGAGGCCAAAATAACTTCCTCATTTGTGCATCTCATCTTCAGGCCATCTTTGCCCGATCTTCAAGCACAAAATCCTCGAAATAGGTCAGACTATTCCTGCGGTTTTGCACTTTCAGATCGAACAAATCTAACCTAAATCTGAGCGCTAACTTGAGGAAGTTATTCCGGCCTCGTCCCTAAGGTTTTTTACCTGTTGTCGGGTGTATGGACGACAGCACCACGGAGGCAACTAGGTCCGGCAACAGCAACAAAAAGGGGGGACAATGCTTTTTGACTTCACGGAAGAACAGAAGATGTTTCGCAGAGAAGTGCGAAGATTCACCGAAAAGGAGTTGGCCCCTGGGGCAAAGGAGAGGGGCAAGTCATATTCGTATCCTCGTGAGCTAATTAAGTTGATGGCAGCCGCTGGGTTAACATCGGTTGCTATCCCTGAAGAACACGGAGGGCAAGGGGGGGACTGGGTAGCGGCAGGGATAGCGGTTGAGGAACTGGCCAGGGAGGATACCACGGCTATTCTCTTTACCATCTTCCCCTCCATGGCCTACGATTTTTTCCGGAATAGTCCTTTCTCCCAGAGAATGATGGCAGAGTGGTTGCCAAGCCTCATCAATGGAGAGAAGTGGTGTTGTTTTACGGTGACCGAAGCTGATGCAGGCTCCGATGTTGCCAATATCAAGACAAAGGCCACCAGAGAGGGTGAGTTTTACGTCATTAATGGTGAAAAGACCTGTATCAGTGTCAGCTCTAATGATGAAGCTGTGGGGATGCTCCTGGCAAAGACCCTGAACGGGATGACTTGGTTCTGGGTCCCATTTGATTCTCCGGGCGTAACGAAGAATCCGATACAACATGCAGGACTTAAGAGTTGGGCGCCGGCTACTCTCTTCCTTGACGGGGTTAGGATCCCTAAGGAGTATTGCCTTGTGGAAGAAGGCCAGGGGCATGGCACCTTTCTAAAGGCGACATGTCTTGCCAGGGCCTGTCTCGGGCTCATGGCTTTAGGCCCGGCCCAGGCTTGCCTGGAACAGGCTATGGCTTATGCTCAGGAACGGAAGACATTTGGCCGGCCATTGGCCTCGTATCAGGGGATATCTCTCAAGATCGCGGAGCATGCCACCCTGATTGAGGCGGCAAGGCTCCTTTGCTATCGCACTTTGGCCCTTACCGATGCAGGTCAACTGCCGGTGAAGGAGGCTGCCATGTGTAAGTGGTGGGCTCCTATAGTTGGGTTTGAAACGATCCATGACTGCATCCTTATACATGGACATGTGGGGTATAGTGAGGAGTTAGGTTTAGAACAGAAGCTAAGGGATGTTATGGGCTTGGAGTTCGCTGACGGCACTGCTCAGATCATGAAGTTACTTGTCGCACGCGACTTGATGGGAAAGGATGTGGTGAGTTATTGATACGCCCATTGGACGGGTATACCCTGTGATCAATTACCAGGGTTCAAGATG
>DAOWME010000074.1 GCA_030643245.1 Deltaproteobacteria bacterium | reverse complement strand
GCTCAGATTTAGGTCAGATTTGTTCGATCTGAAAATACAAAACCACAGTAATAGTCTTAACTATTTCGAGGATTTTGTGTTTGAAGATCGGGCGAAGATGGCCTGAAGGTGAGATGCATAGATGGGGAAGTTATTTCGGCCCCGTCCCTTAGTCAAGTGGAAGAGTCAACATTTAACGCATGGCTCTGTTTCGTTCTCGTATTCCTCTTCCCTTACTGTCAGAATAGTCATCATTTAATATGTGACCTGTATTGTCTCTCTGTTTAGTCCTGCATTCCCCGATCCTGTATTCCCCTCCAAAGCAGATGCAAAAAAGGATAACTTCCAAATATACCTCGCGCGGTCATAATTTTTTGAGAAGTTACACTATTACAATCAGAATTTGAGTTTCCAAATTTATGATTATAACATGTAAGCATGTTAAGAATTATGTTGTCTGCGGTATATTCAATTGTCTTGGCCCGCTGTTGGTATGAGGGCATATTGATTTTCCTTTTCTCTCGCCTGTTCTGAATTCGCCCTACCTGAGCTTCCGCGTTGATCAACTTGACTTGTTGTTCTATGCCCAGCGGTCAAGGGTTATGCTTGTTGACAAAACCTGTTTTTGACTATTTCTACTTTTTTGGCGTATCGTTTACTCTCCCTTTCCACCCACTGGGGGGTGAAGGTAACTGGAAACTTGTTAGCGTCCTATTTTCATAAAGGCCTGTTTAAGTAGATGGGCACTGACTGACTAATCTGACAGTATAACCGGCTGGAGAGGTAGTAGAGATGGATTTTGAGTTTAGTGAAGAGCATAGGATATTTCGAGTGTCGATTCGAAGCTTTGCAGAAAATGAGATTGGACCCTTAGTTGATGAGGCTGAAAAAAACGAGAGGTTTCCTGTTGAGCTTTTCCCGAAGATGGGAAAGCTTGGTTACTTGGGATTATGTTATCCGGAGGAATATGGCGGTGCAGGGGCTGACACAATAACGGAATGTATCTGCGCAGAGGAGTTGGCCAGGGTCTGCCTTGGCATCACTTCTGCAGTGTTTATACCGTCAATGTCCGGCGTTATGGAAATATATAAGTTCGGAAGTGAAGAACAGAAACAAGATTATCTCGTACCAACGATAAGAGGAAAAAAGATACCGGCAGTGGCTATCACAGAGCCGGATGCTGGCTCAGATGTTTCCAGTATCAAAAGCACAGCCCGCAAAGCGGGGGATAGATATGTATTAAACGGATCCAAGATATTCATTACCAATGCCCCCATAGCAGATTATATTGTAGTCGTGGCATTTACTGATAAAGACAAGGGTATTGAAGGTATGTCTCTTTTTATTGTTGATAGGGATACACACGGCTTGGGTGTTTCAAGACTGAAAAAAATGGGGTCTAAATCCGTTGAAACAGGAGAGGTTATCCTTGAGGATTGTAGCATCCCGGAGAAAAACATTATAGGGAAAGAAGGAGGAGCATTTTCACGTATTTTGGAAGGCCTCAACAGAGGCAGGGTTACTGTGGCAGCCAGATATGTGGGTCTTGCGGAGGCAGCTTATGAAGCGGCCCTCAAATATTCCAAGGAAAGGGTCCAGTTTGGTAAGCCCATTGGAAAGTTTCAGTCCATTAGCTTCAAGTTGGCTGATATGGCAACGGAGATAGAAGCTTCACGCTTCCTTGTTTACAGAGCAGCCTGGCTTTACGATAAAGGATCAAAGTGCAGAAAAGAGGCATCGATGGCAAAGTTATTTGCGACTGAGATGGTTCAGAGGGTTACTGGTGAGGCAGTACAGATTCACGGTGGGTATGGTTACATGATGGAGTATCCTGTTCAGCGTTATTTTCGGGATGCTAAGGTAGGGACCTTACATGAAGGTACATCAGAGATACAGCGAACGATCATTGCCAGAGAGATAGGTCTGTGAAACATTTTGACCAGTGCAGTTGGGCAGGTTTACCGCTTGCCACCTACTTGCTTCGTTTGCTTCTTATGAACTACAGTCTTGCATAAGACTGTCTGTGTAATGGGATGAAAAGTCTCGTATGTCTATTTAAAAGTTGGCCACGTCCTTACGTATAAGAAGCAAACGAAGCAAGCAGCCAGCGCTTAACGCAATCCTGCTCAACTGCACAGGCCCAAATTATTTGGAAAGTGGGGTCTATTTTTGGTAAACATTTGAGGAACCGGTTTTGGAAATGTTCGAATGAGGGGGCTTTCAATGGAAGCAAGAGAGAAAAGGATCCAAGAGCTGAGGGAACGCAAAAGGCGTCTCCAACAGGGTGGGGAGCCGGATAGTGTAGCAAAACAGCATGCCAAGGGTAAACTAACTGCACGAGAGAGGTTAAGCCTCCTGGTAGATCCAGGGAGTTTTGTAGAGATGAACTTGTTTGCCAAGCATCACTGCACTGACTTTGGGATGGACAAACTGGAGGCCCCAGGAGACGGTGTGGTTACAGGGTACGGGAAAATAGGTGGCCGCAACGTTTCCGTGGTGGCCCAGGATTTTACAATTCACGGAGGTTCTGTTGGCGAAGTGCATATCCGAAAGGTTATCAGGATGATGGATTTAGCCTTGGAGAAGAGGATACCGATTATTCTTCTTAATGATTCAGGGGGTGCCAGGGCGCAGGAGCAACATCCGGCCATGGAGGGTTATATCGCACTCATGCGCAGGCACGCCAGGGCATCAGGGGTAATACCGCAAATCACCCTGGTCATGGGGCCGGTTGCGGGTGGGCCGTGTTACGGTCCTGCTCTGACAGATGTCATCTTTATGGTAAAGGGTACTAGCTCCATGTTTATTGGGGGACCGCCTGTGGTAGAAGCAATAACCGGTGAAGTTGTTAGTCAAGAAGAACTTGGTGGAGCGGAAATGCACGCTTCGGTCAGCGGAGTTTGTGACCGGATTGCTGAGAATGATGAAGAATGTATCGAAAACCTTAAGGAGTTATTAAGTTTTTTACCATCCAACAATATGGAGCAGCCTCCTGTCGCAGACACTGGAGACGATCGCGATCGTATGGATGAAGATCTGGCAGGACTTGTTCCTTTTGATTTTAAGAAACCCTATGATATGTACCAGGTAATCACTAAAGTAGTTGATAACGGCAACTTTTTTGAGCTCAAACCTGATTACGCCACGAACGTTATAACCGGGTTTTGCCGGATGGGTGGACAGCCGGTCGGTTTGTTAGCCAGTCAGCCATTAGTGTGGGCAGGGGCTCTGGATATAAATGCGGCTGACAAGGCATCCAAGTTTGTAAGGTACTGTGATGCCTTTAACATACCCCTGGTCAACTTGGTTGATACCCCGGCTTATGTTGTAGGAACACAAAGTGAGCAAAGAGGGATAATAAGGCACGGAGCCAAGCTGCTATATGCCTATGCTGAAGCAACGGTGCCAATAGTGTCCGTGGTCTTGCGTAAGGGTTATGCCGGGGCATATGCTGCTATGGGCAGTCATTTCATAGGGGGAGATTGCAGACCATATAAGGAAGAATGTATAGAGCTTCCCCAAGTAGTGCCCTAACGTTCGGGGAATCCGTTGGGTCTAACTCAGATGATCGAGAGAGAACGGGAAAGGAGGATAGAAAGAGAGTGGTGAATATAGAGGACGTACTACGTACACGGTTGTGTGATCTGTTGGGGATTAAGTACCCTGTTGTGCAGGCAGGGATGGGGTATCTGGCCCGTGCAGAGCTGGTGTCTGCCGTATCCAATGCGGGGGGGCTAGGGGTCGTAGGGGCGACTTTTTTGCCTCCTGATGAAGTGCGGCAAATGATCAGAGAGGTAAAAGATAGGACGGATAAGCCCTATGCTGTGAATATCGCCTTTGCCCGGGTGCCGAAGAGCCAGGATACAAAGGTGAGGGAGTATACGGATGAGGTTAAGGAGATACTCGACATCATATTTGAGGAACAGGTTCCGATATTGTCTGCGGCTTTGGGGAACCCTGCCCAGGCAGTACCCCAGGCACACGCCTTGGGGATGAAGGTGATTGCCAACGTAGGTAACGTAAGGAACGCGGTCAGGGTAGCTGATGGCGGGGTTGATATTATTGTGGCACAGGGTCATGAGGCCGGTGGACATACAGGGAAGATAGCTACTATGGTTCTAGTACCACTTGTGACGGACGCCGTTGAAGTACCTGTACTGGCTGCTGGGGGTATTGCAGACGGACGAGGGCTGGTAGCTGCATTAGCCTTGGGTGCATGTGGTGTATGGATGGGTACGCGTTTCGTTGTCACTAAAGAGGCATTTGCTCACATAAATTATAAGAACAAGATAATAGAGGTTAACGAGGAAGGTACTGTAATTACCAGATGCTACACCGGTAAAACTCTCAGAGCAATCAAAAATAGACTCACGGAAGAATGGGAAGGTAGGGAATCGGAGATACTCCCTTTCCCTAGGCAGATGACGAAGGTGGGAGAAGGTGTGCATTTTGCTGCCAGGGCTGAAGGAAATACCGACATAGGATCCATGCCGGCGGGTCAGATATCGGGGATGATAAAGAAGATAAAGAGCGCAAGAGATGTAGTGGAAGATATAATGGCTGAAGCGCGTGAGGTTTTGGGAAGGTTTGAATGCTGTTCAGTAGACAACTGATTTGGGTACAGATACTCATAAGTGGCCCCCTCACAATCGCCAAGAACGCACAGTGGACTACTTCGTAGGAGCGGCTTGCAGCCGAAACCGTCGCGGCAAGATGCCGCTATAAACGCCAGGGAGTTGGGTTTATAGAGGGGTATGTAATCTGTTGATTTCTCCGGACAGGGAACATTATTGTTCCGGCCGGACACACTCGCGTTCAAGATCTAGTGACAGAAATATGTCATTTGGAGGAGATGATGGATACGATGAAGAAAAAGATTCAGGAACTGAGAGAACGGAAGGAACGCCTGCGGCAAGGAGGGGACCCGAAGGTAATGGAAAAGGTTCGTAAGAAGGGCATGTTAACGGCAAGAGAGAGACTGAACAGGTTGCTGGACCCTGGTAGTTTTGCCGAGACCGATATCTTTCTCACCCATCATTGTTTTGCTTTTGATATGTCAGAGAAGGAGATTCCATGTGATGGGCAGGTTACCGGATACGGTGAAATGGATGGACGTGCGGTGTTCGTTTATTCTCAAGACTTCTCAGCCATGAGAGCGACCCTGGGGAAATGGGGCGCAAAAAAAATCTGCAAGATCATGGACTTGGCTGCCAATAGGGGGGCGCCAATTATTGGGATAAACCACTCATTAGGGGCCAGGCTTGAGGAGATGGGGCAAGGTGAGCTGGGTTCAGGTGTCGGCTTTTTTGAGATATTCTATCGCAATTCCATTTACTCTGGCGTGGTTCCTCAGATTTCTCTTATGATGGGTGATAATGCCGGAGGACAGGTTTACGGCCCGGGCCTGACCGATTTCGTTATCGCTACCAAACAGAGTAACATGTTTATCGCAGGGCCTGTCCTGGTTAAATCGGTTTTAAGCGAGGATGTCACTTCAGAGTACCTTGGTGGAGCCGAAATGCACGCGAGCGTCAGTGGTGCGGTACACGTTTTGGCAGAGGATGACGATGATTGCCTGCAGAAGACAAAAGAACTGCTGAGTTTCCTGCCATCAAGTTATCGGGAGTCACCGCCAATAGTCAATACCGGAGATGACCCTGAGCGGCTATGCCCTGAGCTGGAAGATGTATATTCGCCCACCATCACTATGCCTTTTGATATGCATGAGGTTATCAAACCGATAGTTGACAATCGTTATTTCTTTGAGATACACGAGAACTACGCCAAGAACATGATTGTGGGCTTTGCTCGATTCGAAGGTTGCTCAGTGGGCATTGTTGCAACAAATTCCATTGTTAATGCTGGGGCCATAACCGTTAATGCAGCCGAGAAGGCGGCGCGATTTGTCAGGTTCTGTGATGCGTTCAATATCCCTCTGGTTTACCTGTGTGATAATCCGGCCTATATGGTGGGCAGTGTTCAGGAGAGGGCCGGGATGATTTACAGGGGGGCAACGCTAATCTATGCTACTGCGGAGGCAACGGTACCTAAAATTTCTGTTGCGATACGCAACAACTTCGCAGGCTCGTGGGGTTCGATGGGTTCTTGGATGCTGAAGACTGATATGTGTTATGCCTGGCCGACGGCCGATATGAGCGGACTGAGTCCCACAAGCATTGCTGATGTAATCTACCGGGCAGAGATAGAGGCTGCAACAGAGCCTGCAGAGGAGAGAAAACGAAAGATTGAACATTGTCGCCAGGAATTGGGTAATATCTACGACGTCGCCTCATGGCAAAATCTTAATGATATAATCGAGCCTGGGGAGACCAGGATAGCAGTTATTAGGGCCTTAAGGATGACAAAGGGTAAGAAACAGAGCCTACCTGCTAAGAAACATGGCTGTATGCCGTTGTGAGTCCGGTTTTTCTAAATCCTTAAACCGTTTGAGTGTAACCTTTTTTGTCTGATGTTCAGCAATCCCCATCATGTATCTTGCCGGCTGCAATTTTCATCATTTCTGAACGGGAACAAGGTAGCAGTAGTGACAGGATCCAATAGGGGCATCGGAAAGGCTATAGCCCCTGTTTTGGCAGAGAACAGGGCAGATGTAGCTGCTGCCCTTTCTTCGCTTCAGAGAATTCGGATCACTAAGGGACGGGGCCGAAATAACTTCCTCAAGTTGGCGCTCAGATTTAGGTCAGATTTGTTCGATCTGAAAATACAAAACCACAGGAATAGTTTTACCTATTTTGAGGATTTTGTGTTTGAAGATCGGTCAAAGATGGCCTGAAGGTGAGATGCATAGATGGGGAAGTTATTTCGGCCCCGTCCCTAACACAAAAGAGGGGGGTACTTTATGGTCGCAGAGAAAGAGAAGAAGGGAAATGAAAAGGTAGTTGCGTGGAGGTATCGTGAAAAACGCCCGTTGGAATTTAACACCGAGTCGGGAATTGGCGTGAAGGAACTTTACTGCCCGGAGGATATGTCGGATTTCAAATATGAGCGGGATTTGAACTGCTCAGGGGAGTTTCCATACACCAGAGGGATACACGATAACATGTACCGTGGCAGGATATGGACGAGGCGTGTATTTGTCGGTCTTTCTTCACCATTTGAAACCAACGAAAGGTTCAAGTATTTGATCGAAAGAGGAGAAAGTGGTCTAATCCTCATTCCTGATGTGCCGACTCAAATGGGAATAGATCCTGATCATCCAAGAGCAAGGGAAGAAACGGGTGTTACAGGGACTCCGCTCTATGCAATGAAGTGCATGGAAGAAGCATTTGAGGGGATTTCATTGGATAGTGTAAGCGTGGACTTGAGAGGTGAATCACCATTTGTTGCTGCATCCTTTTTTGCTCAATTCGTTGCCAATGCGGAAGAACGCGGCGATGATATAGCGAAGCTCAGAGGATCACTAATAAACGATAATATTCATCAAAATCTGTCTTTTGGGTGGGGGTTCACCTGTCCCATGAAACCAAATATGAGGTTGTGTGTCGATATTATTGAATTCTGCGTGAAGCATGTGCCTAAATGGCATCCTTTTAGCCTGGCGGGATATGATGTGAGCGAAACAGGGGCGAATGCCATCCAGGAAGTGGCGTTCAACTTTGGTGCTGCAATAGCATATGTTGAGGCAGCTATGGAGAGAGGACTAGACTATGGCGATTTTGGACATCGAATAGCATTTTCAATGAGTACATCCATTAATTTCTTTGAAACCATAGCGAAAGTGAGGGCTGCAAGGAGAGTATGGGCAAGAATAGCTAAAAACCGCTTTGGGGCAACGAAACCGGAAGCTTGTCAACTTATTTGTTCTGTAAAAACCGCGGGTTCATCACTCACCGAACAACAACCAATAAATAATATTGTTAGAAATGCCATCGAGGCGTTGGCAGGTGTATTGGGAGGAACTCAGTCTTTGGATGTTTGTGGATATGATGAGGCGTTGGCACTACCATCTGAAGAGGCTGCGGCTGTTGCTTTGAACACGCAACATATCATCGCCTATGAAACCGGGGCAGCGGATACGGTTGATCCCTTGGGTGGCTCTTACTATGTAGAATGGCTGACAAATAAGATAGAGGAGGGAGTGAATGAATACTTGGAGAAGATTGATGAGATGGGAGGGATGCTGGTAGCAGAAGAAAAGGGATGGTTAAGGAAAGAGATACAGGAAGAGGTAATAAGGAAGCACAAGGAGGTGGAAGAGAAGAAGAGAATTGTAGTGGGGGTGAATGATTTCATAATACCGAAGGATCAGGAAATACCACTGCCGATTAAGATGGCTGATAAGGAAGAGCAGGAAAAAGCATCGAAGAAAATTGTCGCCGCGGTAAGGAGACTACGGGAAACACGTGATCATGAGAAAGTTAAAGAAGCGCTTAAAGGTATTCACAGTAAACTGGAAAAGGATGAAAATATGATAAGACCAATGGTTGAAGCATTCAAGGTTAACGCAACCATGGGAGAGATATTGGGGGTGATTCGGGAGTTTTACGGGTATAATTATGACCCGTTTGATGTGATAGCCAATCCATTTGTTTAAATCAATCGGGTGCAGATACTCTTTTCGATAGTCTTGGGATTGATCTGTCGGTGACGTTCCTCCCAATGATGTGATATGGCAGCGTCAGTCATCCCAACTTATTGAGAACCTTTTTCAGGGGTGCAATGAATATGATCGAAAATACGACGGGAAGAAAGATACGGATTTTGGTGGGTAAACCAGGGCTAGATTGTCATGACAGGGCGTGTGTAGTGCTATGTCAAGCTTTTAGAGATGCGGGAATGGAAGTGATATATACCGGACCCTACCAACCTCCGGAAAGGATTGCGGAAACAGCAATAGAAGAAGATGTTGATGTGATTGCCTTGAGCCTGTTGGATGGTAGGCATATGACCCATTTCCCAAGGCAGATGGAGGTGCTTAAGGAAAGAAATGCTGCGGATATCTGTGTTGTTGGTGGGGGAAGAATTCCGGAGAAAGATAAGCCGTTGTTGGAAAAGATGGGGATAACAGGGAATTATGGCGCAGGAACGCCACTTAATGTCATCGTTGATCACATCATTGAAAGGGTGAAGAAAGAGCGGGGGATTTGAGAGAGAGGATAGTCTGGATATGGGAAACGATATCTCTTTTTGAATGGGGGTGAATTGCATGGGAAAAGGTTCAAGAAAATTTTCAGAGAGGAAGGCCGAGTTTAGAACATTGTCTGGTCTGCCGGTTAATAGGACATATACCCAGGAGGACATGAAGGGTTTTGATTACTCAAAGGATGTCGGTTCTCCAGGAGAATACCCCCATGTCAGGGGTATCCATCCCACCATGTATAGGGGTAGAATTTGGACTATGCGGCAACTTTCTGGGTTTGGAGTTCCCGAGGAGACGAAGGAAAGGATCAGGTTCCTGACGGAACAAGGTCAGACAGCCCCGAGTCTCATCTTTGATGCCCCGACAAGATGGGGTTACGATTCGGATCACCCAATGGCAAAAGGCGCTGTGGGTCGTGTTGGGGCACCGATCGACACCCTGAAAGATCTGGAAGATATGCTGGAAGGGGTTCCTCTGGAAGATATCCATTTCACTGAATCGACTATAGCCGTTATCGTTCTCTCCATGCTTGTGGCTATTGCGGATAAACGAGGGGTCCCCATTAAAACCCTGAAGGGCACCGTTCAGAATGACATTCTAAAGGAATATTCGGGGCCAAGCATGTACATATTCCCCCCTGATCATTCCATGAGGATCGTCACTGATGTAATACGATTTTGCTGTGAGGAAATGCCGTTATTCAATCCAATAAGCATATCCTGTACCACACTGCGAGAGGCCGGGGCAAATGCAATTCAGGAATTGGGATTTTGGATGGCCCACAGTATTGCGTATATGGAGTCCTGTATTGATGCCGGGTTAGATCCGGATGATTTTGCACCCAAGTTAACGTCCTTTTTTGGATGTCATCATGATTTCTTCGAAGAGGTCGCCAAGTTCAGGGCTGCTAGAAGGATGTGGGCAAAAACCATGAAGGAGAGGTTTGGGGCGAGAAATCCAAAATCGTTGGCACTGAAATTCCATGTTCAAACCTCTGGCAGCGCTTTAACAACCCAGCAACCGCTGAATAATATAACAAGGGGAACCTTGGAAGTATTGGCAGGGGTACTTGGTGGAGCCCAGTCTATTGCCCTCAGTTGTTATGATGAGGGGCTTGGGATACCAACAGAAGAGAGTGTTGTGACGGCCTTAAGGACCCAGCAGATTATCGCCTATGAGTGTGGTGTGACCAACACGGTTGACCCCTTGGGAGGGTCTTATTTTGTTGAGAATTTAACCAACAGGATCGAAGAAGAGGCAATGAAGTATGTTGAACGCATTGATGAAATGGGGGGCGCAGTTGAGGCAATAAAGAACGGTTTCATCCAGAAGGAGATCAATAGGCAACTCTACGAGGATCAGGAGGCAATAGATAAAGGAGAGAGAATAATCGTAGGGGTGAACAGGTATGAAGTTGAAGAGAGTTCTGCTGTAGAGATCTTTGAGATTTCTTCGGATGTAGAGAAAAATCAGAAAGAGAAACTGGAAAGCATAAGAAGAGAACGGAACGATGTGGCGGTAGAAAAGGCACTAAGAGAGATTAGGGATACAGCAGAGGGTAATGGAAATCTTGTTCCACCAACTATCGACGCGGTTAAGGCTTACGCATCAGTAGGGCAGATATGTGATGTCCTTAGGGATATCTTTGGTACATATAAGTCTCCTAGGTTGTTATAAGCTCTTTTTTCGGCCATGAATCGGAGAGCCTACCAGCCAATAAACGGGATTGTGTTTGATCAGAAATTTTGAAACTTATTTGAATTATGCCTTTTAGTCATTGTCGGGGGGTGAAATCGTTGACATCGAGAAAGAGAAAAAGGGTCTTGCTGGCAAAGCCCATGCTGGACGGCCATGACAGGGGCATAAAACTCGTAGCCAAGGGATTAAAGAATGCAGGCGTTGAAGTTATCTATCTGGGTTTGCTACAAACCCCAGAGGAGATAGTAGAGGCTGCCATTCAAGAGGATGTGGATGTTATTGGGTTGGGGACTTCAATGGGTATCCACAAGACGGTGTTCTCGGATACTATTGACCAGTTAAGGACAAAAGATTGTGGGAAGATCAAAGTGATTGGTGGCGGTTCGATACCTCAGAGGGATGTGCACGCCTTGAAAGAGATGGGTGTGGATGAGATATTTGGGCCTGGCTCCCCGATTGGGGATATAGTGAACTACGTGCTCGTTCTCCCTTGAGGAGTAACAGTAACGGCATAAGGGACGTGGCCGAAATAATTTCCCCATTTGTGCACCTCATCTTCAGGCCATCTTTGCACGATCTTCAAACACAAAATCCTCAAAATAGTTCGACTATTCCTGCGGTTTTGCGTTTTCAGATCGAACAAATCTAACCTAAATCTGAGTGCCAACTTGAGGAAGTTATTTCG
>DAOWME010000052.1 GCA_030643245.1 Deltaproteobacteria bacterium | reverse complement strand
GTTAACTGTGCGGCACTTCCCGAGGGTATGCTTGAGAGCGAACTCTTCGGACACGTGAAAGGGGCTTTTACCGGGGCAGTGAGAGACAAGAAAGGGCGATTTGAGCTGGCTCATAAGGGCACCATGTTCCTCGACGAAGTGACTGACCTCCATAAGGCTATGCAGGCCAAGCTTTTGAGGGTACTTCAGGATGGGATTTTCGAACGAGTTGGCGGAGAGAAGCCTGTCGCGGTCGATGTGCGAATCATCAGCGCCAGCAATAAAAATATAAAACGCGAGGTTGAAAGAAGAAATTTTCGCGATGATCTCTACTATCGTATCAGTGTGTTTCCCATTCACTTACCGCCGCTCCGTGATCGAAAAAAGGATGTGCCTCTCCTCGTGGAACACTTTCTCGAAGAGGCCATGAAGGATGGAGCAAAAACAGCCGGTGTTTCCAAGGATGCCCTGGGGGTGTTGACGGATTACCCCTGGCCCGGAAACGTCCGTGAGCTCCAGAGCGCCATTCGCTTTGCTATCGTGAAGTCGCGCGGGCGGGTCATTCGTATCAAAGATCTTCCTATGGAGCTTCAAAACCTGAAAGAGTCTCTCCGGTCGTGCGGGCCTTCTCGAAAACTCGATTCCGAGAGTGTCAGAGACGCCTTGGCTCAAGCCGGAGGCAATAAGGCGAAGGCAGCGAGGCTCCTCGGTGTGGGTCGTGCCACCCTCTATCGTTTTCTTGCAGACTTTCCAGATCTTTCATGAAATGCTCATTACTGCCCGATACCCCCACCGTACCCTCTCTATCGAGCTAAGGGACGAGGCCGAAATAGCTTCCCCATTTATGCATCTCATCTTCAGGCCATATTTGCCCGATCTTCAAACACAAAATCCTCAAAATAGTTCGACTATTCCTGCGGTTTTGCGTTTTTAGATCGAACAAATCTAACCTAAATCTGAGCGCCAACTTGAGGAAGTTATTTCGTCCCCGTCCCATACTGGATTTGTGTAACTGCACAGGTGGATATTTTTCGGTAGCGCTTCTTCTCGAATTGAGACACTGAAGAAAGGATGGTAATAGAGATGGCAAAAATATTAGAAGGTGTCAGAATTCTGGATTTATCCCAGGTAGGTGTGGGACCGTTCTGCACCAGGATGTTTGGCGATTTTGGCGCTGAGGTGATAAAAATTGAGCGTCCTGAGACGGGGGAAGCGGCAAGAAGTTTGCCCCCTTATCTTAAAGATTGGTCATATTACTTTATAGTGATGAACACTAATAAGAAGAGCATAACCCTAAACCTCAAGAGCGAGAAAGGTAAAGATATTTTTAAAGAGCTGACCAAAAAGTCTCATGTAATAATAGAAAATTACCTGCCGGGAGTGATGAAACGATTGAAGCTGAGCTATGATGAAGTAAGGGAAGTTAATCCTGGGATTATATACCTGTCAATGTCTGGGTTTGGTCAGCACGGCCCCTATAGCCATTTTCCGGCCTATGATCCAATAATACAAGCTATGAGCGGGGTTATGGATTTAACCGGAGAGGCTGATGGCCCACCACTGAGGGCAGGCATGGGAGTCGCAGACTGGCTTGGGGGAAGTTTTGCCGCCATCGCCATTTTGGGGGCTCTGTTCCATATGAAAAACAGCGGACAAGGACAGTATATTGATCTTTCCATGCAAGATTGTGTTTGGCAGTTAATCGCACAAGAAAATTTCTCACACTACTTTGCCAAAGGTGAAACCCCGAAGAGATCAGGTAACCTCATACCACCTTTTGCTCCGGTTAACAGTTATAAGGCGAAGGACGGATATATATTTATATCGGTAATTTCCAACATTGAATGGACACGATTATTAAGAGCGATGGAGAAGGAAGAATTGATTGATGACCCTGTTCTCTCACACGCGTCAGAGCGACGAAAGAGGTTGGATGAAATCGACCGGATTGTGCAGGAGTGGGTTGGAGAAAGGACTATAAAGGAGGTTCAAGATAAATGTTTAGAAGCAGATGTTCCTTCCGGTCCGGTTCTTACTTTCAGTGATTTGATCAATAATCCCCACCTTATGGGTAGGGAGATGATTGTAGACTTTAAACAACCCGGGGTCGGTAAAATTAAGATACCCGGGTCTCCGTTCAAGTTTTCAGAGACCCCCGTGGAATTTAAACTGCCGGCGCCTTCTCTGGGAGAGCATAATGCGGAAGTATATTCCCAGCTTTTAGGACTCAGTCAAGAGGAGATGGGACGATTAGAGGAAGAGAAGATCATCTGAACGAAGGATAAGATGAGAAACAAAATCCTGGGAAAAATGGGCATGCTATGTCCTAGATTCCTGACCTAGGGATGGGGCGCTGGAGAACAACCTTAAAACAAAAGAATAAGGAGAGGTTATCATGGACCTTGGTCTTAGCGAGGAGCAGAATATGTTGAGGATGTCCGCTCATAGCTTCCTGGAGAAAGAGTGTCCTATGACTTTGGTAAGAGAGATGGAGGAAGACAAAAGGGGATACCCTCCCGAGTTATGGCGAAAGATGGCGGAACTGGGTTGGATGGGTGTGGTGATCCCTGAGGAATATGGGGGTATTGAAGGGAACTTCTTAGACCTGACGGTTCTTCTTGAGGAGATGGGGCGGACCCTCCTTCCCGGCCCCTTTTTCTCTACTGTGGTTCTGGGGGCCCTTACGATTCTGGCGTCGGGTACTACGACGCAGAAGGAGGAGTTCTTGCCAAAGATAGCTAATGGGGAGATGATCTTCACGCTGGCTATGACCGAGGTCAGCACTCGCCACGATGCCGCAGGGATCGAAGTACGGGCCACTACTGAGGGAGATAATTATGTTATTAATGGGACCAAGCTCTTTGTCCCAAATGCGCATGTGAGTGATTACATGTTGTGTGCCGCCAAAACGAGGGATGGGGCCTCACCAGAGGAGGGGATAACCCTTTTTCTGGTGGATAGCAAGAGTCAGGGGATAAGCGTCACTATCTTGGAGACCATCGCCGCTGACAAGCAATGCGAGGTGATCTTTGATAACGTGAGGATACCGAAGGAAAACATCCTTGGGGAATTGGATAAGGGGTGGAGTGTGCTGGATAAGATCACACAACAGGCTGCGGTTGCTAATTGTGCCTTAATGCTTGGCGGAGCATACCAGGTTATTGAGATGACTGTAGCTTATACCAAAGAAAGGGTCCAATTTGGCCGTCCCATCGGAAGCTTCCAGGCAATTCAGCACAAGTGTGCCGACATGGCAACAGAAATTGATGGGGCCAGGTACATTACCTATCAGGCAGCCTGGAAAATAAGTGCAGGCCTTCCGTCCGCTATGGAGGTCTCTATGGCCAAGGCCTGGGTCAGCGAGGCATACAGACGAACCTGTGGGCAAGGGCATCAGATCCATGGTGGTATTGGGTTCACTGAAGAACATAACATGGGGCTCTATTTCCGCCGTGCCAAGGCAATGGAGATTGCCTTTGGTGACGCGGATTATCATCGTGAACTGATCGCTCAACAACTAGACCTTTAGGTCCCCGTCCCTTAGCATAGTGTGCAACCAGAAATGAGATATTTTTTGCAAGGTCAAGGAAGACGAAGATTTTAACCGCAGGAATAGGCATTCTTCATTTCAACATAAAAGTAGTTTACACTTTTTGAATTAAATTGATAATTCATTTTTTTTCGTTTCCCGACTGGATTCCCGCCTTCGCGGGAATGACGGAACTTTATGCACTATTTCTTTATCGTCATTCCCGCGAAGGCGGGAATCCAAAATTGAAAAAGTGTAAACTGATAAATGAAAGATGGCCAGGAATACATAGGGTAAGTAGCCCTTACATCTTGAATATCGGAGCAATAGAAAGAGAGGTAGAGATGAAACTCTGTTATGTCAACATCAGCGAGGAAAGAGTAAGCGGTCCTTATCTTGACATTCTGAAAAGAACCGCAGAGAAGGTGCTCCGTACGGATACCGACATCGTGATAAAGTCGGTGGAGCCAGGACTTACGAGAGGATTCGATCTCCATCCGTATTTTGCCTTTCTCAATAAGAGGTCGATTGTCGAGAGGGCCATCGAGGCCGAAAAAGAAGGGTTCGACGCTGTGGTAGTGGGGTGCTATGCGGATCCTGGTGTGAAGGAGGCAAGGGCAACGGTAGATATTCCGGTAATAGGCATAGCCGAAGCCTCCATGCTTTATGCCTGCCTCCTGGGACGCCGGTTTGCTGTAGTCACCCTAAATGAGCCTTCCGTGGTCCCGGATTTGGAAGATGCGATCATGCTTCATGGCATGCAGCACCGGGTCATAACCAAGCCCATAAGGTTGATCAAAACATCAAGTTTTGATGTGTTTACGAAAGGGATGGAGGACCCCCTACTCGTGGCCCAGGACATTCATGAAAGGGCCAAGGAGTGTGTAGCCGATGGGGCCAATGTGGTAATTGTCGGCTGCAACGGACTCGGTCCACTTTGTACGTTGACGGATATGGTAAGGATTGAGGAAGATAACGTGCCTATACTGGACTGTATATCTATAGGAATGAAGACCGCAGAGGTCCTCTGCGAAATCAGCGAAAGTCTGGGAATACCTTATACAAGCCGGAGCGGAATCAATGCCCTGCCAAGAACAAAGGATATGAAGCGGGTTAGGGGCAACTTCAGGTTAGGAACACACTGAAATTTTCGTTCAAGCTAGCGCCCTTCGGGCGAGCTGCTGGCTGTTAAGCCGTTAAGTCTGTTTGGCTTATTAGCTTAATGGCTTACCAGCTTACCAGCTGTGAGTGATTAGCACACATAGTCAAGAACTAATTGATATAATTGACTAAAAAATGGGATTTCCTATACTATCAAGCTGCTACAACATCCGCAATATGGGTAGCTCAAAGACCTTGAAACCCGTGCCCCCAAGTTCTCCCGACAGCCTCTCCATAGTGTCCCAAAGCTCGTCTGCAAGATCATCTTCAACTGCGACAACTATGGAACAGTTAAACCCGGGCCACACCGCGTGATCGAGTTTCGGGTCTGATTTCTTCCCACTGCCAAGTACGCGATCCCATTTTGTGTAAGCAGTAACACGGCACTTAGTGAGGGCCGACATCACATCCTCATCGAAATCCGCATCGTATGTAAAAAAGAACATCTTCATGTTCTGCCTCAAGGTCTCTCCTTCCTGATCTCAAACATATAGTAGATCGTGGGGACGAGGATCAGGGTGACCAGAGCGGAAACAAAAAGCCCCCCCACCATCGTTATCCCCAGGGAATTCCACACCTCCGCACCCGTCTTTCTCGAAACAGCCATGGGGAGCATCCCGAAAAAGGTAGTGAGGGTGGTCATTAATACGGGCCTCAGCCGAGTCTTGCAGGCCCCTGTAATCGCTTCAAGTAAGGGTTCACCCCTTTTCTGGAGGAGGTGGATATAATCGAGAAGAACTATGGCATTATTCACCACAATGCCCATCAACATAACGACCCCCATGAATGATATGAGCCCCAGGGTGGTGCCTGTGAAATAAAAGGCATATACGACCCCGCAAAAAGCAAAAGGAACGGAGAACATGATGATGAAGGGGTCTCTCAGGTTACCGTATAATGCCGCCATCACCATGTAGACGAGGGTGATCCCGAGAATCAGCAATAGTATGAGATCACGGAATGCCTTTCCCTGTTCCTCTATCTCACCGCCAAAAGCCACACTTATGCCGTCAGGTGTGCCCATATCTTTTAGTGCGGCCCTGACATCCCGTGTCACCTCTCCGAGGGACCGTTTATATGTGTCTGCTTCCACCTTGACGATCGTCTGGCGATTCTTTCTCTCTATCTCTATTGGGCCTTCTCCCTCGACGATTCTTGCCACATTCCTCAGCCTTACCATCCTTCCGTCGGGTGTGAAGATGGGGGCATTGGAAAGGTTCTTCAACCTATCTTTATCTTTTCCGCGAAGGCGGGTAAATATATCGTAGCTGTCCCCGGCATCGCGAAGCTGCGTAGCCTCTATGCCATAGAGGTAGTTGCGTAGCGTCCCTGCTATGATGGCGACATTCAGCCCCAGGGAAGAGGCCTTTCTCCTGTCTACCTGCACCCAGAGCTCCGGCCTTGGATCTTTCTGGCTTATGGATACATCCACCAGTCCTGGAATTTTCTTCATCGCGACCTCTAGCATTTGGGCAAACTCCATACAGAGGTCGAGGTCGGAGCCCTGAATTTCCACGGTTACAGGCTTGGTGCTGCCCATCAGCATGGTCATGGTAGGGTCCGTTGCTATAACCTTGAGCTTTGTTATCCCCGGTATCCTCTCTACGCCCTTTCTCAGAAGGTTGGCTATATCACCGGCGCTCCGTTCCCTCTTGTCACTGTCCACGAGTTTAAACCCCACCCGCCCGACATTCGGCCCCTCGTCAAAACCTAAGGCCACACCAAACCCCTCTTCGGTCTGACCGTCAACGGCCCAAGAGTGCCTGAATTCCTCAGGTCTTATTACCTCATCCATCACCTTTAACATCCTCTCAAGGACACGATCCGTCTCCTCTATCCGTGTTCCCTCGGGAAGTCGGAAACTCACATCCACGATGCCTGAATCGACCTTCGGTATAAATGATGTGGAAAGGAAAGGGATGAGAGAGATACTGCTCAAGAATATTGAGATGACAAGAACTATGACGGTTTTTCTATGTTTGAGCGCCCAGTTAAGGTTGTTAGAGTATACGTTTTCCAGTGTCTCAAACCACTTCTCTGTGAGCGCATAGAACCTGCCCGCGAAGCTCTCCCTTTTCTTAAGGGATTCCGGTGTGTGTACTACCCACCTGGAGGCCAGCATAGGGGTCATACTCAGGGATGTGAAGAGAGACGCCAGAAGCGTCACTACAACGACGAAACCCATTTGTTTGAAAAAGATACCCGCAAGACCGGTAATAAACATCAAAGGCACGAAAACCACTACCGTGGTCATGGTAGAGGCGGTGATGGGCATACCCATCTCACTTGCTCCGAAGATTGCGCTGGTTTTCGGTCGTCCCCGGAGGTCTATATGGCGGACGATATTCTCCAATACCACAATACCGTTGTCCACCACCATTCCCGATGCGATGGCAAGAGACATCAGAGAAACCACGTTGATCGTATATCCGGCCAGGTCAAGGAGGCTGAAGGAAATAATCAATGAAAAGGGGATCGTGAAAGCGACAATAACAGCTGTGCGCAATCTCCTCAGGAAGACGAGTGTAACGAGTATCACAAAGAAGATCGATTGATACAGTGTATCTCGAAGGTTTCTTATTGAACGGAGGATATCTTCCGAGTTATCCGTTACGAGATTTATCGTCACGTCGGATGGAAGGGTCTTTTTGATCATTTCCAGCCGCTTCCTTGCGCCATTGATAACAGCCACCGTATTCTTGCCTGTCTGCTTCTGTAACACGAGTACGATGGCCTTCTTCCCGTCTCCCCAGCCGTTTATCTCTGCCGGCTTGTACGAATCGGATACGTCCGCCACATCACGAAGATAGACCGGACGGCTTTGGTGATAAGCTATCACAGTGTCACGCATCTCCTCCAGTGTTTTGTATCGAGCAGGGACACGAACAAAATATTCCCTGAGACCTGACTTGATGCTGCCCGATGGTATGCTCAGATTTTCCGCGGCAAGTACCCGGTTGATATCCTGTAACGAGAGATGAAACCCCTCTACCTTCTTCAGGTCGAAATAGACATTGATTCGCCGCCGTAACCCACCGTAGAGCATGGTGGCTCCTACCCCCGGGACCCTTTTCAATTCGTCGGAAATCTGTTTGTCGACCAGATGATATAGCCTGGGCCAGCTTTGCTCCGCGCTGATCGTCAAAAACATAATGGGGGCCGTGGCGCTGCTGAACTTGTAAAGCATAGACGGCTCTATATCGCTGGGCAGGTCTCTTATGGCGAGATCGAGGTTATCCCTTATGTCGTTGGTTGCCACATCGAGGTTGGCGCCCCAGTCGAATTTGCATATGACCACAGAGAGGTTGTCCATTGACTTTGATGTGAGGGTGTCTAAGTTATTCACGCTGTTTGCCTGGTTCTCGATAACCTGTGTAACCTCGGTCTCGACGTCTGAGGCGCTGGCGCCCGGCCATGCAGTGAGGATGGAAACCACAGGGGGGTCTACGTCCGGAAACATGTCGATATTGAGTCTCGTAAGCGAAACTATCCCTATCAGGATTATTGCAGAGAAGAGCATCAAGGTTGCCACAGGTTGTTTTACAGAAAAGTCCGGTAGCCTCATTCTTCGACCTTCCCCTCGACGTCTGCCTTTGTTCCCTGATTCTCGATCGCAACAGGACTACCGTCCTTCAACCTGTTTTGTCCTCTTACCACCACCTTTTCCCCGGCTTTCAATCCCTTAATTATCTCGACATTATTGTTATCACCAAGGCCGATTCTGACGTTTTTCAAGACCGCCTTCCCGTCGCCAACCACATAGACATAGTAATTCCCGGTGCCCGGAAGCTTATTGAGGGCATCCCTGGAAATTGCCAGAGCTCTCCTTTCCCCCAGGTGGATAATTATATGTGCAAACATCCCTGAACTAAGAACCAGCTCTCTGTTTGGGATACTGATCTCTACCTCGCCTGTTCGGGTAGCTGGATCGATAGTAGGGTTTACTACTGATACGCATCCTGTAAAGACCTTATACGGAAAGGCATCGACTCTCATCTCGGCCTTCATCCCCTTTCCGATATGGGGGAAGTCTCTCTCAGTGACCGTAGTTACAACCTTAAGTTCCTTCTCGTTTGAGATACGAATGATTGGCTGTAGTAGGCTCGACATTGCTCCACGATCTGCATACCGGGCAGAAACAAAGCCATTGATGGGGGCATAGATCTGGTGATCTTTATGGAGGATTCCGAGCTGTTTGAGACCGGCCTCCGCTCTCTTTACCTGGGCTTCAGCGAAGTTCCTTGCCGCTAGCATAGCCTTGTGTTCGGCCTCTATGTGATCAAGTCTCTGTGTGGCTATGGCCCTTTTTTCGTATAGGTTCTCGAGACGGAGGCGGTCTTTCTCTATCACTTCCAGATTTGCCTCGACCTGTTTCAGACTTGCCTTTGCCGAATCAACAACGGCCCTAGCCTCTTCAAGCTGTGCCTTTATGGCGTTGTCTTCGAGGGCAGCGATGACTGTCCCCTTCTTTACAAAGTCTCCTTTTTCCACCAAGAGCCTCTCAATAATCTTGCCGGGCACTTTTGGGTAAACATCGACCTCAATCGTGGGCCTGATATCACCCATCTGTTCCAATGTCCATTTCAGGTTCTCAAATCTCGCTTCCGTGACCTGCACCGGTATTCTCTCAGCTCTCGTCTCGTCCATACTTCTCCGGGTAAAAAATCTAACTCCGTTTACCACTGTAATGGATCCAAAAACCATGATTAGCACAATTGCTATAAGTATACCCTTCTTCGCTTTTTTGTCCTTTTTGTTCTCCATGGCGCTCATCCTGTGCTTTTGAATATATTGTTATTACTTAGCCCTTCCGTTTTCTCTCATGCCCCTTGCCGTCCTCTTTTCCCTATGGTGCTATGACTTAGGGATGAGAATCCCGTTAAAGAGGCCATCCATAAGTCCGTCAAGATAGAGCTCTATTCGCTCAGTTCTCTCTTCCACCAGCCAGGTGAGTTCAAACCCTCTGAGTGCAAAGCCGATCGCCCTCGCCGCCAGTGTAGTGTCACTAATCCGGAAAACCCCCTCCCTTACGCCAAGTTCGAAGATCGAATAGACCATCTCCACCTCTTTTTCAAAGAGGCCATCGCGAATACTGCAAGCCTTTGGCATTAATGTATCAGTCCCTTCCCGTGCAAGGTTTATGATGTTTACAGCCTCCTTCATATTACGAAACTTTGCAAGAACAAAAGCCCTGAACTTCTCCATGGGAGATGAGGCCTTTTCAACAACAGCCTTAGTTTTATTGATAACGTCATCGACTTCGCGTTGAAGAACTTCGAGATAGACCTGGTCCTTACTCCCAAAATAATTGTATATGGTTGCCTTGGCAACCCTCGCCAAACTGGCAACCTCATTGAGGGTTGTTTTTTGGATACCGTATCGGCCAAACATCTTCGTGGCCGAATCCAATATGGATTCCACTTTTTCCTTCTTCATTTCACTACTCCTCTAGTAATGGGCTTTTTTTGGACTCAACCGGTTTTGTAGTCCAAATAATATAACATGAAATAAGGGATGTCAATATAAAAGATTAATGCCCACTAATTCCTCAGCTCACCTTATTGAGGTACATGCCCCTATGGCTTGACAGGCAACAATAGATGAGTAGCCGGTAAGGATTAAAAAACATGTTGTTAATAAAATGGTTAGCCATAATTAGAATTACTGAAAGAGAGGAAACGCGGTTGACTTTTGTATGTTATTCTATTAAAGTTATTTTATAAACGGAGAGGTATTGGTTTTCAAATATGCTTTTACAGATTCTTGAGGAAGGAAGTTCAGTGAAAAAAGATTTCGATCTGGAAAACTACAAACCAGTCTCAGTTGTACATCAACTCAGGGCCGCCATCCTGGATAAGATTAAGAAGGGAGAAGATATCTTACCGGATATTCAGGGAAGAGAAGAGACAAAAAAAGATGTTTTAAGGGCGCTGCTTTCCGGCTATCATGTCTATCTCGTTTCCGAGGAAGGAACCGGGAAGACAAGGCTTGCAAAGTCTTTGACCAGGCTTTTATCTCCTATACCAAGGATAAAGGGTTGCCCGTATAATGACGATCCGAAGTGGCCCCATCATCTGCTATGCCCCAGGTGCAGAGAGAATAAAGATCCGCGAAGGGAATACGAACTGATACCGGGTCAACGGAGATTTTCCCGCATTCAAGGGAATGACTATACGGATGAGGCAAAACTACTCGGCTTAGTGGATATACAGGCCATAGCTCAAGGTAAAAGTCCGACGGATGCCATGGTCTTTGCTGCCACCGGTATATTCAGGGCAAACCGTGGCATATTATTTATTGACGAACTCCCCGCAATCAGGACTAAGGTTCAAGTCTTGTTACACCCGGTTTTGGAAGAGAAGAAGGCTATACTGGAGGAATATAATTGGGAACATCCTCTCGATATTATCCTGGTGGCCACCGGAAATCCCCAGGGTTTTTCCCATGTTAATGAAGTGCCGCGTCCACTCCTGGACAGGTTGGAGCTAATATATATGCCATTGCCCGGTAAAGAGATAGAGATGGAGATAATGCTAAGGGAGAAATTTAAGATCGAGGATTATCTCAGTCAGGACGAAGAAATGGATAACATTCCTTGGCAGATAGAGATGGAGGAAGTGGAGAGAAAGGTGGTTCTGCCCTGGTGGACGATGTATCTATTGAATGAAAGCATAAGTCACAGCAGAAGATGTGGGTTGTTGGACAGAAGGACGAGCCTTAGAGGAGGCTACAGGGCGCTTGATCATACGTATGCGAGCGCCGAGCTGGAGGGTCGAAGAGTAGGATACCTGAGAGATGCCTTTGATGGCCTGAAATTAGCCTTACGCGGTCGTATTGAACTAAAACCTGATTTGATAGACTTTGAAAATCCTGAAAAGACCTTTAAGAATACGGATGAAATAAGTGAGGATTTGCTATGGAACGCATTTGAAAACCTATCCCTTTCAATCCTGGGGGAATGTGACAGGGAAGCGCTTGCAGAGGATATAAGGGCCATATGTTCTCATGAACGAGGAAATCTCACACATGAACTTAGGGACAGCGGGGAACTAAAGAGGGTCATAAACAGGATGAAGATGGTGGCAAGAGAAAAAGTGAAAAATGAGTTGATTAATGACCAGGAAAAGAAGATTTTTTGCGATCCGGATAGCGCTGATGAGGAGACCTTGGAACAATATAGTTATTCAGCCATGGAGGTCGTTTTGAACGCAGCATTGCACAGCAATCTGGTAATGGAAAATGAGATTAGGGGTAAGGCCTTTACTCCGAAAATGGTCACGTGGGCAAAGGAGAGGTAGGCCGGTGGAGTATTGCAGGAGGTGTCTGCCCGTAGAGGCCGGGGAAGAAGATAAGATCTTGCAGGAGCTGGCTTATTCGAGAAACCGGTCAGTCAGGGAATTACTGAAGCACTTGCGCGATGGCCGTCAGGGCAGCATCAGAGATAAGGTCCTTGAACATGTGAAGAAAAGGATTAGAGGGGATGAACCGGGAGACCACATTAGAGTGGAAGCCGGATATGATAATCCGGCCGACGGGGTTTTACCGGGTGATATAGAAAGCTGTTTGGAAGGATATGTTGAGCAGGGTGATTTGAGGTTGGAAGAGGGTGAGGTAATAATTACCCAAAAAGGTGGCCGCAAACTGGCTGATATAGCAAGAGTCAGACTGGAAAATCTGATGAGAAAGGAAGCCGGAACCCATAAGGTAAAGGAGGAAGGTCATGGCCTGGAACCGGCCTCATTCACCAGAAAATATCAGTACGGCGATGTCTACCAATCTGTTCATATCCAAAGAACACTTCTCAATTCCTTACTGAGAAATGCGGTAAATGAAAATGTTCCTGGTGGTCGTAAACCGGGTAAGTTTACAATTTCCATTGAACGGGAAGACTTTGAGGTTTATGAAAAGAAGAATGAAAACAGGATCAGTATGGTCTTACTGGTGGACGAAAGTGGAAGTATGGGTGAGGAGAAGAGAAATGCCGCCATAGATACCTGTTTGGCCCTGGCCAAGTCAAAGAGGCCGGGCGATACGTTGAAGGTAATACTCTATTCTTCAGAGACTAAGGAAATACCTTATTGGGAGATACTAAACATAAGTTTCCCGGGTAGCACTACGGACATAAAGGTTGCTCTGATTGCTGGTAGAAGGGCTCTCAGGAATGAAACAGGGAACAAACAGGTGTATCTCATTACGGATACTGAGCCGAATACTGAGAACGGTAAGTATGTAGGTTTTGAAAAAGCTGTGCCCGGAGTAAAGAAAGAGGTTTTACAGTACAGAAAAGAAGGTATCAATTTGAATATATTGATGTTGGGTGAGAGTCCCAAACTGAAGGATTTTGCTTCTCAGTTAGCCAGGATTAACGCCGGAAGGGTATTCTTTACTTCCTCCGATGATCTGGGAAGGGTGGTGATAGAGGACTATTTACTTGCCCAAAAGAGCATTGGTTGAAAGTTTTAAGTGCGACAATTTTTATTGACACGCGAGAACGCTTATGTTAACCTGCTACTGCGTGTAAAGTCAATTTCATAACTAGTCTTTACTCACTAAATCGACTCTTATAGGGACTGAGCAGGCCCCTTTACACAATCGCATACTTTCGTATTCGTTCGCTATCCAATTGAGCCCTCATGACGCTCTTGTTGCTCTTACAGCGAAGCTGACCTAACGATAATCTTCCGACTGTTTTTTCCTCCCTCTGTTTCTTCAATATTTTATACGCGGAGAACAAATCTAAACCGTCCACGGCACACTATTACTCTTTTCTAATGGACGGGGTAACCCTGTGTCATTACCGTTCAAAAGTGTGAAGGGTACATTTGTCAGTCTTTTTATCCCCGCAAACTCTCCCCTTTCAAGGGAGGACGTAGCGAGGTATTAACTTTATTGGTATAGGAAATCTCATTTTTTAGTCAATTATATCAATTAGTTCCTGACTATGTGTGCTAACTACTCACAGCTATTAAGCTGGTAAGCCATTAAGCTAATAAGTCGAGCAGACTTAACAGCTAACAGCTAACAGCTAACAGCCAACAGCTCGCCCGAAGGGCGCTAACTTGAAAGGAGAAGAAAAAATGGCAACAGCACCAACCGGAAAGGGTAAGAACTTGAAAGAACTCGAAGAGAAACACGAATGGTGGTGGGTAGCGGAGAAGACACGATCCCAGCGACTCGACTATTTGCGAAAGGCGGTCTGGAAGAAAGGCCCCCTCGGAGGACTTTATGCACCCGGTGTAAAGATGGACCTTAACTTTCCCCAGCTTTTTGCCGAGG
>DAOWME010000057.1 GCA_030643245.1 Deltaproteobacteria bacterium | reverse complement strand
TGCATAAGGCTGAATGTGTAATGGGATGAAAAGTCTCGTATGTCTATTTTAAAAGTTGGCCAGGTCCTTACGTATAAGAAGCAAACGAAGCAAGCAGCCGGCGCTTAACGCAATCCTGCTCAACTGCACAGGTCGAAAAATATTGATTGTATGGATGAGCACTATTTAGAATCAAGTTTTGGTGTCGTCCGCGTACTTTCTAACAGCTCATTATTTAAGGAGAATAGGGATGTCACGAGTCGGTAAACAGCCCATTCTAATTCCCGAAGGTGTTGAGGTGGTGTTTAATGGTTCCACATTAAGCGTGAAGGGGACCAAAGGAGAGCTGACTCAAGATCTGGTGGACGGAGTTAATGTAACAATTGATGATAAGAAGATAGTGGTTGAACGGGCAAACGATACCAATAAGAACAGAGCCTTTCACGGACTCACCCGGAGTCTGATCGCCAATATGGTGGAGGGTGTGACAAAGGGGTTTGAAAAAACGCTTAATATCGTTGGGGTGGGGTATCGGGCCGAGATTACGGGGGACGTGTTGAATCTCAATTTAGGATACTCGCACCCTATAGAATTCAAGCTTCCCAAAGGGATTAGCGCCACGGTTGAAAAACAGGTGAAGATCTCCGTCCAGGGAACAGATAAACAGCAGGTAGGGGAGGTGGCCGCAAAGATTAGATCCTTTAGAAGGCCAGAACCTTACAAGGGAAAGGGAATATCGTATTCCGGGGAAAAAATCCGTCGAAAGATCGGTAAGGCTGGGATCAAGTGAGGTGGAAATAGGGATGGGTTCATTAAAACCAAAAGAGCTGGCCAGGTTAAAACGTAAGAAGAGGATCAGAAAGAAAATAACGGGAACAAGTCAGAGACCAAGACTTTGTGTGTTTCGGTCTGTCAAACATGTATATGCTATGGTTATTGACGATAGTAAAGGAAAAACTTTGGCGTCTGCCTCCACCTTGAGTAAAGAGATTAGAGATGACTTGAAATCCGGTGGAAACATAGCTGCCGCTAAGAAAGTTGGAGAGTTGATAGCTAAGAATTCTTTGGAGAAGAACGTAAGGGAGGTTGTGTTTGACAGGAACGGCTACTTGTATCATGGCAGAGTTAAGGCGCTGGCTATTGTAGCTAGAGAGAATGGTCTGAAATTTTAGCATGGTAAAAACCAGGTTACGAAAGAAGTCTTGTTTAAAGGAGGAGATAATTGGCCCGTATTAGCCCTGATGGATTGGATTTGGCGGACAAGGTTGTCCATATAAATAGGGTTGCTAAAGTGGTTAAAGGTGGTAGGAGGTTTAGTTTTAGCGCCCTTGTTGTGGTCGGTGATGGGAACGGGATAGTCGGAAGCGGACTAGGAAAGGCTAATGAGGTGCCGGAGGCGATTAGGAAAGGGATAGATCGCGCGAAGAAGAACCTCTTGGAAGTCCCGATCATCGATAACACGATACCTTATGAGGTAATCGGCCGATATGGCGCAGGCAAAGTCATGTTGAAACCTGCATCCAAGGGTACTGGTGTTATAGCGGGAGGAGCTATTCGAGCAGTTGTTGAATCAGTGGGGATCACCAATATTTTGACGAAATGCTTGGGCTCACATAATCCCCACAACGCTGTAAAGGCTACTCTTCAGGCCTTAGGCCAACTCAGGAGTCCCGAAGATATAGCGAAAAAACGTGGTAAAGCTTTGAGTGAGATTATTTAGTCGTCCACCGGAATATACTCCTTTCATGGAGGAGGGCAGGGTGGGATGCCTGGAGAAGGGTAGCAGCGTATGGAAGAGAAAGAGCTTAAGGTAAGGCTGAAGAAAAGCGGCATCGGTAGACCCCGAAAGCACAGGGAGACATTGATCGGATTGGGTCTGACTAAGCTCAATAAGATCGTTACCTTGAAAGATACCCCTGAAATTAGAGGAATGATCAATAAAGTACCCCATTTAGTTGAGGTTATTGAGCCATGAGATTGAGTGAATTAAAACCTTCCACAAGGTTTAGAAAGCGGAGGAAGAGAGTCGGGCGAGGGCAGGGTTCCGGTTTAGGGAAAACGGCGGGGCGTGGAACAAAAGGGCAAAAATCACGCGCCGGATCAAGTATCCCTCCCGGTTTTGAGGGAGGGCAGATGCCCCTTAAACGGCGTCTTCCCAAGCGGGGTTTTACTAATATTTTCAAGAAGAAATACGTCTTGGTAAATATTCGTGATTTGAATCGATTCGAAGAGGGTGCCACAGTAAACGATCAGGCCCTGGTTAACTGTGGATTGGTAAAAGGTGTCTATGATGAGATAAAGTTGTTGGGAGATGGAGAAATAAGTTATCCATTGGTCGTGAAAATCTGTAGGTTTAGTAAAATGGCCAAAGAAAAGATCGAAGCTGCTGGCGGGAAGATAGAGGTGGTCTAATTGGCGGGCGGGTTTCAAAATATACCCAAGATTCCTGAACTGAAAAGACGGATTTTAGTCACTCTACTTCTATTATCAGTTTATCGAATTGGCGTATATGTTCCTACACCAGGTATCGACAGGGAGGCGCTGTCTTCCTTTTTTGCTCAGGCTAAGGGTACCCTCCTTGGTCTCTTTGACATGTTTTCCGGGGGGGCGTTAGAGAACCTATCGGTATTTGCTCTGGGCATAATGCCATACATCAGTGCCTCTATCATCTTACAACTCCTCACTGTGGTTAGCCCGCATTTGGAGAAATTGTCCAAAGAGGGAGAAGCGGGGAGGAGAAAGATAACCCAGTATACAAGGTATGGTACGATCATCCTGAGCGTTATCCAAGGTTTTGGCATAAGTGTCGGACTGGAAAGGATGACTGGTCCTGCAGGAGAGATGGTTGTCATGAACCCTGGTTTGGCTTTTACTGCAATGACAATCATCAGTCTGACAGCAGGAACGGCATTCATTATGTGGCTCGGTGAGCAGATTACCGAGAGGGGTATTGGAAACGGGATTTCTCTGATAATATTTGCCGGTATTGTTGTCCGATTACCTGCTGCCTGTTCCAATACAGTCCGTCTCTTAATGGCAGGAGAGATGAGCATCTTTACGGTTTTAATGCTTATAATTCTTATGGTCCTGGTGGTAGGGGTAATCGTTTTCGTAGAACGTGGACAGAGACGTCTGCCAGTTCAATATGCTAAGAGGGTGGTGGGTAGAAGGATGTATGGCGGCCAAAGCACCCACCTACCGCTGCGTGTAAACACCGCCGGAGTTATTCCACCAATCTTTGCTTCTTCAATATTGATGTTCCCTCTAACCGTTGCAAATTTTTTACCTAAGGAGTGGATGGAATTGCATCCATTGTTTCAGGGTATAATTGACAGCTTAGGGCCCGGTAAGCTTGTTTACAGTATCATATATGTTGGTCTTATTGTTTTCTTTTGCTACTTTTACACGGCAGTTACATTTAATCCGGTTGATATTGCTGACAATATGAAGAAATATGGGGGATATATACCTGGGATAAGACCCGGTAAAAGAACGGCTGATTATATAGATAAAGTCCTTACGAGAATTACCCTGGGCGGAGCTATCTATGTTTCGGCCGTATGTATACTCCCTACAATTCTTATCAGGAAGTTCAATGCGCCTTTTTACTTTGGGGGTACCGCACTACTGATTGTGGTAGGGGTTGCTATGGATACGGTTTCACAAATTGAGTCCCATTTACTTGCAAGGCATTATGAAGGATTCATGAAAAAAGCTAAGATCAAAGGTCGTCGTTGATTAGGGACGTGGCCGAAATAACTTCCCCAAGTTAGCGCTCAGATTTAGGTTAGATTTGTTCGATCTGAAAACGCAAAACCACAGGAATAGTTTTGCCTATTTCGAGGATTTTGTGTTTGAAGATCGGGCAAAGATGGCCTGAAGATGAGATGCACAAATGGGGAAGTTATTTCGGACACGTCCCTTAGATTGATAATATGCAGATTTATTTCGACCTGTGCAGTTGATCAGGTTTACCGCTTAACGCAATGCTGTTCACTTATTCATCAGAGACATTTCAAGATACCAGGGTTGAGTAACTGCACAGCTTGATTTATTTCAGCATTTTGGATGGGCATCTTGCTATATATAGGAACGTTTAAGAAAGGATGGTTTCATCATGAATTTGATACTGGTAGGTCCGCCGGGTTCTGGAAAAGGTACCCAAGCGAAGATGCTGATTGATAAATACGGCATACCTCAAATTTCAACCGGTGATATTTTGAGGGAAGCAGTAAAGGAAGGTTCTCCACTGGGTATGAAGGCAAAGGCCTTGATGGACAAAGGTTCTCTTGTGTCCGATGACATTGTGATAGGGATAATCGAAGATAGAGTAGGTAAGCCCGATTGTAAAGGAGGTTTTATTCTGGACGGGTTCCCGCGAACTGTGGCCCAGTCCGAAGCCTTGGACAATATCCTGGTCAGAATGGGTTTGAAGATTGATCATCTAATTAATATTGAAGTTGACGATGGAGAGTTGATGAAGCGGCTAACAGGTAGACGGACCTGCAGGCAATGTGGACAGGGATACCATGTTATGTTTGATCCGCCGAAGAATGAAGGCGTGTGCAATGAGTGTAATGGAGAACTTTACCAGAGAGATGATGATAAAGAGGATACAATAAAGAGCAGATTGAAGGTCTATCATGAGCAGACTGCCCCGGTAGTTGGCCATTACCAAGCAAAGAAATTATGCAGAACCGTTGATGGTGTTGGTAAGATGGACGAGGTTTTTAAGAGGATTACAGATATAATTGATCGGGTTTAAATACGTAGGATTGAGACTCTTATGCCAAAAGAAGAAGCCATTGAAGTGGAAGGGACCGTCTTGGAAACATTACCCAACGCCATGTTTAGAGTGGAGTTGGATAACGGACATAAAGTCCTGGCGCACATCTCCGGGAAGATGAGAATGCACTTCATTAAAATACTTCCCGGTGACAAGGTGACTGTTGAGTTGTCCCCATATGACCTCAGCAGGGGACGGATTACGTATCGTTCAAAGTGACAGCTATACGCTCGTGTGTCCACGCGCTGAGTTCGGTCAGAGGGAGCCCCCCTCCATGGTTCAAAAGTTTCAAGCTGTGCAGTTGGTCAAGTTTACCGCTTGCCGCCTACTTGCTTCGTTTGCTTCTTATGAACTAGAGTTTTATATAAGGCTGAATGTGTAATGGGATGAAAAGTCTCGTATGTCTATTTTAAAAGTTGGGCAGGCTCCTACATATAAAAAGCAAACGAGACAAGCTTCAGACGCTTAACGCAATCCAGTTAACTGAATTATCAGCGACAATTCCCCACACAGGGTTTGTGTAACTAGCTGCACGGATTAAAATTTAACCACCGTTGAATCTGTGCCAAGACCATTATTTTATTAGAAAGTGTAAACTATTTTATAGCTTTTATGAAGGATGCCAAGATTTGAACGTCAAGACGTTTTTAAACTCGCTCTGAATGAAGCGACGTGACAAGAAAAAGGATGGTGGGTCAGTATGAAGGTAAAAGCGTCGGTAAAAAAGAGATGTGATAAGTGCAAGGTGATTAGACGCAAGGGTGTTGTAAGGATAATCTGTGAAAATCCAAGGCACAAGCAGAGACAAGGGTAGGCAGGGAGGTACTGACATTGGCAAGAATTGCTGGGGTTGATTTGCCCAGGGGCAAACATATGGAGATTGCTTTAACGTATATATACGGGATTGGGCGGTCTAATTCTAGGGAGATTCTGAAGAAAGCAGGGATTGATTTTGGTATAATGTCCGATGATATTTCAGAGTCCGAGGTGGCCAAGATAAGGGAGATAATTGATAGTAAGTATAAGGTGGAAGGTGACCTAAGGATTGAAGTCTCAATGAACATAAAGAGATTGATGGACATAGGGAGTTACCGGGGGTTACGCCACCGGCGTTCTTTGCCTGTTCGCGGTCAAAGAACCAGCACCAACGCAAGGACAAGGAAAGGTCCCCGTAAGGCAATTGGCGGTAGAAGGAAATAGGAGGGTGGATGGCAAAACAAAAGAAAAAAGGTGTTAGGAAGAAAAGGGAGAAGAAGAATATCCCAAAGGGTATCGCACACATTCAGGCTACGTTCAATAATACAATAATTACGATTACTGATCTAAGTGGAAATGTGATTGCTTGGTCGAGTGCTGGAACTCAGGGGTATAGGGGCTCTCGGAAGAGTACCCCCTTTGCCGCTCAGTTGACCGCAGAAGATGTTGCCAAGAAGGCTATGGAACATGGAGTTAGGAATATAGATGTATATATTAAGGGGCCGGGAGGTGGCAGGGAATCTGCTTTAAGAGCCCTCCAGGCTGTGGGGTTCAATGTCAATTTAATTAGAGATGTTACACCTATCCCCCATAATGGGTGTCGTCCACCCAAGAGAAGAAGGGTTTAAAGGAGGCGTGGTTTGGCTCGGTACACTGGGGCTGTATGTAGGTTGTGCAGAAGAGAGAATGTAAAATTGTATTTAAAGGGTGACAGGTGTTATTCGGACAAGTGCGGCAGCGAAAGGAGGAATTATCCTCCGGGTCAGCACGGACAGAGACGCACCAAGTCTTCCGATTATGGTACCCAACTTCGCGAAAAGCAAAAGGTAAAGCGAATTTACGGTATTCTTGAAAAACAGTTCCGCGCGTATTTTGAAATGGCTGAGAGGTCGAAGGGTATAACTGGGGATAATCTGTTAATCTTTCTTGAGAGAAGAATGGACAATATGGTCTTTCGTTTTGGATTTGCCAGCTCCCGCAATGAGGGAAGGCAACTAGTGAGGCACAACCACTTTATTGTAAATGGGAAAAAAGTGAATATACCTTCTTACCTCATGAGCCCTGGAGATGTTTTAGAGGTGAGAGAGAAAAGTAGAAAGATTGGCAGGATAATTGAATCTTTGGAGTCCATGGCACGTCGTGGTTTGCCAAACTGGCTGGAATTGGATAGGGAGGCCATGAAGGGGAAGGTAATCTCCTTGCCTACCAGAGAGGAATTGACTATGCCAATTCAAGAACAACTAATTGTGGAACTATATTCGAAATAAACTTATTGTTCTCTGTTTTTTTTGAAAGAGGCGGACTGTCTCAAGATGGAGTAAAGATGCATGAGAATTGGCAAGAATTAATTAGACCGAAGAGGTTGGATGTTGACGCCGAATCTCTTACGGAATGTTACGGAAAGTTTATGGGGGAACCCTTTGAGCGGGGGTTTGGCCTAACTCTGGGAAATGCCATGCGCAGGATTTTACTGTCCACTATCGTAGGGACCGCTATTACTTCTGTTAGAATTGAGGGTGTTCTCCATGAATTCTCAACGATCTCCGGGGTTGGGGAGGATGTGACGGACATTGTCATGAACCTAAAAGAAGTCCTCCTGGAGATCCATTCTGATGGTCCGGAGACTATCAGGATTGATATTGAAAAAGAGGGTGAGGTAAGGGCTTCAGATATTATCGCAAACAACAACGTCGAGATCTTGAATCCTGATTTACATATCGCTGAATTATCGAAAGATGCAAGGCTCAAAATGGAGATGGTCGTCAAGCGGGGGAGGGGGTATGTTCCTGCGGAAAAGAATAGGGAAGATGACCAGCCTATCGGCACCATCCCTATAGATGCGATCTTTTCTCCTATCAAGAAGGTCAATTACACAGTAGGTCAAGCAAGGGTGGGTCAGGTAACTGACTATGACAAACTGACACTGGAAGTATGGACAGACGGTAGCGTATTACCGGAGGATGCGGTTGCCTATGCGGCAAAGATATTAAAGGATCAACTCGACATCTTTATCAATTTTGACGAGTATGAAGAGGGTATGGAGGAAGAAGTCGCTGCAGATAAAGAGAAAGTCACGCTTAACGAGAACTTGTTCAAGAGTGTTGCCGAACTAGAATTATCAGTCCGTTCAGCCAACTGTCTTAAGAATGCTGAAATACAGCATATTGGCGAACTGGTTCAAAAGACTGAGCCTGAGATGCTGAAGACTAGAAACTTCGGGAGAAAATCCCTCAATGAAATAAAAGAGATTTTAAAAGAGATGGGATTGTCTCTGGGGATGAAATTGCCGGATTTCCAGCCCCCTGAAGAAGATTTTGACGAAGAGAAGGAATTTATAGGATGAGACAACAAAAAGCTGGTAGAAAATTGGGGCGTACTTCTAGTCATCGTAAAGCAATGTTTAGAAATATGGTCACCTCTTTATTTGAACATGAGAGGATAGAAACAACGGATGCCAAGGCAAAGGAATTACGGAAGATTGCCGAAAAGATGATTACCTTAGGAAAAAAAGGAGATTTGCACTCAAGAAGGCAGGTTCTCAGCGTTATCAGTGATAAAAAGGTGGTCAGGGATTTATTCGATACGATTGCCCCTCGATATCGGCATAGAAATGGGGGATATACGAGAATTTTCAAGGGGGGTAGAAGACTGGGGGACAACGCCCCACTTTCGATCATTGAGTTAATGCCCGAGGAGGATGATACAGCAATCAAGGGATCTCCCAAAGAAAAAAGGAAGTAAAACGTAGCCGGGAATAAAGCCCCGGATTGGTCTTGAACCCCGATATAACCGAAACCGTAAAAAGGATGTCGGCAAACGAAGGGATAGAAAAGGAGAAAAGTTTCTCACGAAAGGCATCACACAGATCGGTAAATTTCCTAAGGCAAGGTCTAACTTGCCTTTTTTTGTTTGACGAACTTGCTTTTTGAACAGTCACCTTAATACCCCTTGATTTTTATCGACTTTTGGGCTAAGATATGGACACTTTTAGTGATGTATGTGTAGAGAAAAAACAAGAAAGAAGAAGGGGTGATAAAGTAAGGGTAGATGGTTATAGATTCGAAGGCTAAATCTCTCGTTTGTGCCAAGGCCATCTTGAACAAGAAGGCCTTGGATTTGGTAATCCTGGAAATGAGGGAACTGTCTTCAATTGCTGATTACTTCATAATATGTAGTGGGAAATCTGATCGTCAGGTTCAAGGGATCGCCTATTCCGTAGAAGAAAGCCTGAAAAAGGAAGGGGTCTACCCCTTAGGTATTGAGGGCTTTTCTGAGGCTAAATGGATACTACTGGACTATAATGACGTTATCGTAAATGTATTCTATGAGCCTATTAGAGAGTTTTATGATCTGGAGGGACTCTGGAGTGATGCGCCGAGAGTTGAGATGGACCCTGGATAAACCTATAAGACAATTCCTTTGTGCCTTTCTGGATTTGCTTTTTCCAGAAAGATGCCTTATATGTAATAAAGGGCCTGTTGATAGCCAAGGGATTTGTGAATATTGTCTTTCGACCATAAAGTACATTTCATCTCCGGCCTGCCCCAAGTGTGGTATCCCCTTCAACTCTGACGCTGGAGAAGATCACCTTTGCGGGATTTGTCTGACCTCGAAAGTACACTTCAGCAAAGCTAGGGCGGTGGGCTTTTTTGAGGGGGTACTACAAGAGGCCATTCATCAGTTTAAGTATAACAAGAAGATCCTCCTGGCTAAACCTCTCGGCGACTTCATGGTGAACTACAATCGTGATTCTATTGATTTAAAGGCTTATGACTTTCTGGTTCCGGTCCCTCTCCATCCCAGAAGATTAAGAGAAAGGGGGTTTAACCAGGCCCTTTCTTTAGCTAAACGAATTGCTAAAAGATGTGGGGTGCCTGTTGATTATCTGAGTCTTAAAAGGGTTAAATGGGAGAAACCCCAGATTAATCTCAGCAGAAAAGAAAGAGAGCGGAATGTCAGGGGGGCTTTTGACTTCCATGACAGGGGGAAATTAAGCAAGAATAGCGTTCTTCTGATAGATGATGTCTGCACAAGCGGAGCGACCGTTAACGAATGTGCAAGGGTATTGATGGAAGCCGGAACACGCAGGGTGGATGTTTTGACGCTGTGCAGGGCCTTATGAAGCAAGATTCTAGCTGTAAGCTCTTAGCGATTAGCTTTTAGCCTATAAAATTAGTGAGGTGTACAAAAATGCAACGGCTATAGACTTCCATATATTAAATTTCACTGCGTTATCGGTCGGAAGCCTCGACAACGTACTAAAAATGTACGACTTACTCGGATTCCTCCCTCTGGCCTTGTGAAATTTAATATCTGAAAACCTATAATTGCTAATCGCTAAGAGCTTATCACCTGATCTTCACCATTGGAAAATAAGGTTAAACCATTCTCAGTGTTGGGACAGAGCACTTTCGGTTCAGATACTAGTTAGTGTCCATCCAGAAATGGACTTCTTAAGAAAATGGGCACGAGTTGGTTTCCAATTCAGAAATGAGCAATTTTTTCTCTGAGCAAGGCCGCACGATGGTTTGCGCCGAGGCGTACATGATCGTACGTCGCAGGCGGAAACCGGAGGAGAACGCAGCTCAGGGGAAAAATGGCCATTTCTGGATGGAAATTAGTTAAATACGGGGTTTCGATGGACATTCAAGAAGTCTTTGAACTTGTAAGTGACGATCTCCAAAAAGTCGAAACAGAGCTTTCAAGAAATCTTGAATCCTCTGTTTTGTTGATACCAGAAGCGGGTAAGTACATCTTGCTAAGCGGAGGAAAGAGGTTTAGACCCTTGACCCTGATCCTTTCTGCAAGAATCTGCGGATATACGGGATTACACCATGTTCCCCTAGCCGGGGTCTTCGAATTTATTCATACAGCTACACTCCTGCACGATGATGTTATTGATAATGCTGAAGTGAGACGAGGCAGTTCCTCAGTTAATGCTGTGTGGGGGAATGAAACTAGTATTCTGTTAGGGGATTATCTTCTGTCTAAATCCTTTTCTGTGCTGACGCGTGTTGGAGATTTAAGTATATTAAAGGTGATGTCTGACACGACAACTCGTCTGGCCCAGGGTGAAATTATGGAGTTACAGAGATGCGGGGATCCTCTGACTACGGAAGACGACTATATCTCTATCATAACCGAAAAGACAGCCGTGTTGATCTCAGCGGCCTGTAGAATAGGAGCCATCCTCGGTCATGCATCTTATGAGAAAGAAAAGGCGCTGGAAGGTTTTGGTCTAAATATTGGTATTGCCTTTCAATTGATAGACGACCTCCTTGACTATGTTGCGACTGAGGAAGAATTTGGGAAGGCGATCGGGAAAGATTTATGTGAAGGGAAGGTCACCTTGCCGTTAATTCACACGCTGCAGGTCAGCAACAACCATGATAGGGAAAGGATTATAAAGATTATTGAATCAGATGACCAAGAGGAACGGGAAGAGGATTTATCAACGGTGATCGACTTGATTCGAGGTCATGGCGGAATAGAGCGCACATATGAAAGGGCTAGGGAATATGTTGAAATGGCGAGAGGATTTTTAGATGATTTTAGTGCCTGCAAGGAGAAAGAGGCCCTTCTAGGAGTGGCTGATTATGTTATTAAAAGGAAGTGGTAAACCTCAGGCATTGCAGCTTACGTAGAATTGCTGAAATTGGGAGATTTTAGTTGACGGATACGATGAAAGGTTTAAAAAGAACCCACAACTGCGGGGAGTTGAAAATAGATGATGTGGATAAAGAGATAATCCTCATGGGATGGGTCCGGCGTCGAAGGGACCACGGGGGGGTGACATTTGTTGACTTGGGAGACAGATACGGAATAACACAGGTTGTCTTTCGTCCTGATGTGGATAAGGAAACACACGATAGGACAGTCCTAATTCGCGGCGAATACGTTATAGCCGTGAGAGGGACCGTTTCGGGGAGACCGGAAGGGACTAAGAACCCCATCATGCCTACCGGAGAGATAGAGGTTCAGGCTAAAGAGCTGAGGATACTAAACAATGCCGGAACTCCCCCTTTTCTTGTTGAGGAGGATGTAAATGTGGCGGAGGACACCCGGCTGAAATACAGATACCTCGACATAAGAAGAAAAAACCTTCAGAGGAATCTCATCCTGAGGAGCAATGTTGCAAAGGCTATGAGGGATTATCTTTATGAACAGGGGTTTTTAGAAATCGAGACGCCTTTTCTCACCAAGAGTACCCCCGAAGGAGCCAGAGACTACCTGGTGCCCAGCCGGGTAAATCATGGGCATTTCTATGCGTTGCCCCAGTCCCCTCAATTATTTAAGCAGCTTCTAATGGTAGGGGGGTACGACAGGTATTTTCAAATCGTAAGATGCTTCCGGGACGAAGACCTACGGGCAGACAGGCAGCCGGAATTCACCCAGATGGATATGGAGCTTTCATTTGTTGATCGCGAAGATATATTTGGAATAGTAGAGGGCATGATGGCCTCGGTCTTTAAAGAAGTATTGAAGATAGATGTAGAGATCCCCTTCAAGAGACTGACCTATGATGAGGCTTTGCAAAGATACGGGGTGGATAATCCGGATATGAGGTTCGGGCTGGAATTGACGGATGTGTCCTACATATTCAGGGGGTCTGACTTTAAAGTATTTGCTGATGTGATTGAGCAGGGCGGAGTTGTAAAGGCATTAAATGCAAAGGGCTGTGCCGGTTTTTCCAGAAAGGACATGGATAACCTTACAGATCTCGTTAAGGTCTATGGAGCTCAGGGACTGGCATGGTTGAAGTGTGAATCGGGAACATGGCAATCACCCATTGCTAAGTTTCTAAAAGACCAGGATAAGGTCAGCCTTTCTAATAAGCTCCATGTATCGGATGGCGATCTTTTGCTCATGGTGGCAGATCGAGTGAAGATAACGAATGAAGCATTGGGCCATCTGAGGCTCAGCATATCGGAGAGGCTAAATCTTGTCAAAGAGGGCACCTTTGACTTTACATGGATTACTGATTTCCCATTATTGGAATACGACGATAATGAGATGCGGTATGTGGCGATGCACCACCCTTTCACCGCGCCTATGGACGAAGATATACCAAGACTCAAGACTGACCCGGATAAGGCAAAGGCAAAGGCCTATGACCTCGTATTGAATGGCTCTGAAGTGGGAGGAGGAAGCATCAGGGTGCATCAAAGTGAGTTGCAGTCAACGATGTTTAGGATCTTGGGAATTGGAAAAGAGGAGGCACGGGCAAAATTTGGTTTTCTTTTAGACGCATTGAACTATGGGGCGCCCCCTCACGGTGGAATCGCAATTGGCTTTGACCGGCTCATTATGATTCTCGCTGGGACGGATTCGATCAGGGATGTGATCGCTTTTCCGAAAACCCAAAAGGCTACCTGTTTAATGACAGGAGCCCCTTCAAAGGTGGATGCCAAACAACTTGCTGAGTTATCTTTAAAATTAGGGACGATGCCGAAATAACTTCCTCAAGTTGGCGCTCAGATTTAGGTTAGATTTGTTCGATCTGAAAGCGCAAAACCGCAGGAATAGTCTGACCTATTTCGAGGATTTTGTGCTTGAAGATCGGGCAAAGATGGCCTGAAGATGAGATG